>JAJRSQ010000396.1 GCA_024278725.1 Chloroflexota bacterium | reverse complement strand
TCAAACGCGTCGGGCTAGCCACCCCCGCGATTTTGGCGTTGGAAACGCACAAGCCGCTCAGCTTCATTTTGAGTCAAATGATGCTGGTGGGGCAACCGATGCTCGATTTTTTCCTGCCCCGGCATTTCTCAAACAATGCGGTGCAACTATTTTCCGACCGTCAACGGTTGGAACAATTCATTGATGCATTGGAAGAAAAATGATTTCGATTTCTGCGGCATTGAGCTTGATACTATTAATAATCTTCAGTGTGTTGATTTTGTATTTTGCCGTGCGCGCCAAAGACCACCGCATCCCGTCTTTGCGCCCCATCCCCGCTTTTGACGCGCTGAAAAAACAGGTCGCTGAATCTATTGAGGCGGGCAAACAGGTACATCTCGCGGTGGGAACCGGACGCATCACCGATGCCACCACCGCCGACACGCTGATGGGCATTGAAACGCTATCGTACATCGCCGCAAAAACCGCGCCCGCAAAAACATCGCCGGTGGTCACCGCCGCCGACCCCGTGGTGGCGATGTTGGCTCAGCACGTGGTCGGCAACTCGTTTGAGCATGATGCCGATGCGATTGCCGCCACCGCGCCGAATGTGCGCTGGGTGTCGCCCGAACCCGCCGCGTATGCCGCCGGCGTGATGGGGATAGTGGCGCAGGAAAATATCCACAGTAATGTGATGGTCGGGAAGTTCGGCGACGAATTTTTGCTGATGAGCGAATCGGCGCAACAGCAGAAAAATCCCGTGCCGACGATTGCCGCCAGCAGCGACCCCAATGTGCTGCCGTATGTGTATGCGACCACCGACCACGGCATTTTGGGCGAAGAGATGTTCGCGGCGGGGGCGTATCTGGCGGAAAAACCGACCCACATCGGCAGTGTTTTGGCGCAGGATGCCATCCGTTGGGGCGTGAGTATCGTCATTTTCGGCGGTGTGATTCTGAAAGCGTTTGGGGTGTGGTGATATGACCAAACTGGGACGCATCATCGCCACCGTTGTGGCGGTCAGCAGCGGCATCATTGTTTTGTTGGGCTATTTTTTGCCCCCGTTCAAAAATACGGGCGCGTTATTGCTCGGTTGGGCGGGGATTGTGGTTGCATTCGCCCTGCTGTTGGGGGTGGTCAATTTGCTGCGTGTGCATCTTGACCGTATCCGTCACCGCCGCGAAAATTATTTGTACAGCGCGGTACTGTTGATTGCCTTCGCCCTGACACTGCTGGTCGGGCGGGATGGTCCCGCATCGGCGGGCGGGGAAGCGCTGTTCAACTATGTTCTGCGCCCGCTGGAATCAACTTTTTTCGCGCTGATAATCTTTTTCATCGCCAGCGCCGCTTATCGGGCATTCCGCATCAATAATTTTGAAACCTTCCTGTTCGTCGCGTTCGCCATCATCGTTTTATTGGGGCAGGTTCCCGCCGGTTTTCAACTGTGGGCGGATTTACCGCTGGTCAAAGAGTGGATTCTTCGTGTTCCGGTGATGGCTGGCACGCGCGGCATTTTGCTCGGCGTTTCATTGGGAACCATCGCAACCGGCTTGCGCGTGCTTCTCGCCGCCGACCGACCGTACGCGGACACAAATTAATTGGGTTGACTTATGGCACAATCGAAACAACCGCCATCTGAATCAGATATGAACCGGCACATTCCGGAAACCACGCCGGAATGGTTGCGCAATCTTTTGTTCAAATACGGGCTGGATGAGGGTATTCTGGATGGCGTTCCCGCCCATTCGCAGCAAATGCCATCCGCGCCGCCCGATTTCAGCAACGCCACCACCGATATTTCCGGCGTGCTGAACCGGCTGGCGGAAACGCTGCCGCACGATACCGCCCGTTCCCCCACTTCGGTGGATTGGGGCGATAAATCCGTTGCGGAGCCGGAAGCATCATCGTCTGCGATGGATGAATTGCTGGCGAGCCTGCGCGGGGTGGAAGAAGCGGCGAAATCCGCTGAACCCGCCGAACCGGAACCGCCCGTTGCGGACGCGCCCGATTGGCTGGACGAAACTTCGGCGGAGGAAATGCCCGCCGTGCCCGTGTTCTCCGAACCGGATGCCACCACCAGCGATGACTGGCTGGCGGATTTGTCGGATAGCCCTACGGATGATACCGCGCTGACCGATGAAGTCCCCGATTGGCTGATGGATTTTTCCGGCGATGAAGCCTCTGTTTTGTCCGAACCGACCCCGGTGGATGCGCCGCCGGAGGCGTCGCCCCCCGCAGAACCGTCCGCGCCGGCGGATGACGATTTCGCATGGCTGGATGACATTGTTGCCGATGCGTCGTCCCCAACTCCCCCCGCTGTTTCCGAACCCGAAGCGGCGGCGGATGCCCCGGCGCAGCCTCTCCCCGCCGATTCGCCATCCCCCCCTGAAACGGAAGATTGGGATGCGGCATGGCTGGCACGGGTGGCGGAAGAATATCCCGTCGACCCCGCCCTCATTTCGGCGGAGACCTCCGGGGAAAGCGAGCCGCCCGCCGAGCCGGAAACTGTCGGAGCGGATGAACCAACGGCGGCGCGCGCGCCTGTGGATGATGAACCGGTGTTGACCGAGCCGGATGTGCCCGATTGGCTGGATAATTTGCGCAGTGTGGTGGATGACCCGGCGGTGGAAACACCGGACGATGCGGTGGACACCGCGGCGGATGTGCCGGAAGAATCCGCACCGGACGATATGCCCGATTGGTTGAGCCAAGTTTCTGCCGAGCCGGAAGCGTTGGTGGACGAGGCAGTGGATTGGTTGAGCGAGTTGCGCGGCGCGGTGGACGATGCGGTGGAACCCGCGGCGGATGTGGCTGAAACGCCGAAAGAATCCGCGTTGGATGATGTCCCCGATTGGCTGAACGATTTGCCCACGGAACCGGACTCACTGGAAAGTGCCGCGCCCGATTGGCTGGGCGATTTGCAGGACGCGGTGGACGATGCGGCATCGGAAACGGCGGAGGCAGCGCCGCCCGATGATTTTTCGGTGGCGGAAGTGCCGGATGCGGATGCGTCTGAAGAGAATTTACCGGCGCTGGCGGATGTCCCCGATTGGCTGGACGATTTACCCATTGAGCCGGAAACGCTGGAAGGGGACGCGCCCGGTTGGCTGGATGATTTGCGCGGCACGGCGGAAGAAATCACCCCCGAAGCGGTGGAGCCGTTGTTCGATGATTTTTCGGTGGCGGCGGAAGGCGAGTCGGTGACGATGGCTGACACTGCGCCGTCCGAGGTCGAACCCGCGGGGGACGCGCCCGATTGGCTGGACGATTTGCGCGGCACGGCGGAAGAAGTCACCCCCGAAACGGTGGAGCCGTTGTTTGAAGACGCGCCCGAACTGCTCCCCACTGAATTCAATTTTGAGGCGATTCCCGAAACGGAATCGGATGAACTTTTCACCGATGCATCCATCCCCATTGAAGATGAACCGGAAGTGCCCGAACCCGCCGCAACCGAGCCTTCTTTTTGGGATGAGACACCGGATGCGGAAGATTTGTTCGCCGACGACCCGGACGCTTTCGCGCTGGATGTGCCCGATTGGATGGGGGCGCTCGATTTGGATGCCCCCGATGATTTTTCGATTGATGAACTTGATGAGGCGGTGGAAGAAATTGCGCCGGAGGAAATTTCGGATGAAATGCCCACCGAGCCGGAAGAAATATTTGCGGCGGATGAACCCCCTGCGGAAACGGAAGAATCGTTGTTTGATGAGCTGACCGCGCTGGCGGACAAAACGCCGTCCGAAGCGGACGCCTCCGAACCGGCGGCGGACGAACCCCCCGCCGATGAACCGTTTTCCGTGTTGCGGCAATCGTCGCCCGGATTGTCGTCCGGGACGGCGTTTAAATCCGCGACCGGTATGGAAGCCGCCCGCGATTTCTACGATATTGTGACGCCGTCGCCGTTGTTCCCCGGTGCGCCGAGCGTGCCCCCAACCCGGTCTCGGGTGGGGCGATTGGTGCAGACGATTTTGAGTCTGCTGTTCATCATTGCCATTGCCGTGCCCCTATTTTCGCATTTTGACCGCGGGGGATTCCCCCTCCCGTGGCTTGAGCCATCCCCCGCCGAGCAGGACGCCATCCGCAGTGAATTGCAGACGGTGGTCGGCACACAGTTGCCCGATGCGGTGGCGGTGGTTTCGTTCGATTACACCCCCGCCACGGAAGGTGAACTGACCCCGCTGGCGATGGCGGTCGTCCGTAAGTTGCTGGGGCAGGGGATGCGCGTGATTGCGGTGAGTCTCGACCCGGAAGGGGTGGGGATGGTCACGGCGGTGTTCGATGCGGTGGCGCCGGAAAAATACGGTTCGCGGCTCATCAACGCGGGCTATCTGCCCGGTGGACCCATCGCGGTGCGCAGTCTGACTGCGCCCGGCGCGGTGGGCGCACTGCGCGACGCGGCGAGCGGCGAGCGACTTTCATCGCTGCCGGCATGGTCATCCATCAAAGATTTGAACGCGGCGGGGTTGGTGGCAACCATCAGCGCCAATGCTGATACCGTGCGCTGGTGGGTGGAACAGACCTCGGTGGTGGGGGGTGATGCGCCCACATTTGCGCGAATGGCGGCGGTCAGCGCGGCGGTGGAGCCGTTTGCGCGCCCGTACCGCGATTCGAATCAATACAACGCGCTGATTGTGGGCATCAATGGCGCGGCGGCGCTGGAATCGGCGCGCCCGCAAAAAACGCTGGGTCCCGCCAGCGCGATGCTCGACAGCCAATCGGTGGCGCATCTGGTGGTGATGGTTTTGCTGCTGGTCGGCACCATTGCCGGACTCATTGTCAAATACGGTCAAGAGAGCGAATAATCATGGACACAATCGGCTTGATTCTCAGTGTGACGCTCACCTTAATGGTACTCAGCTATATTTTTGGCGACAATCCGCTCTTCAAACTCGCCGAGCACATCTTTGTGGGGGTCAGTGTGGGTTATGCCGTGCTGGTCGGGTGGTATTTGGTCATCAATCCGGCGCTCTTTCAACTCAATCCCGATGCCGGTGCATTCAACCTGCTGACGAAATTCCCGCCGGCGATTCTGGCGTTTCTGCTGATATTCAAAGTGCGCCCGAACCAGACTCGCATCGGTGGGGTGTTGGGGTCGGTGGCGCTGGCATTTTTGGTGGGCGTCGGTGCGGCGGCGGCAATCGCCGGTGCGCTGCTCGGCACACTCATTCCTCAAACCGTCGCCGTCGCCGGGCTAGACCTCAGCGCGGCAAATCCCGCCTACGCCGATGCGCCCGCGTTCTGGTTGCACAATCAGTTTCTGAGCAACATTGTGGTCATCATCGGGACGGTGGGAACGCTGTTTTATTTCACCTTCACGCATCGTCCGCAAGGGGCGCTGTCCGGTTTTCGGAGTGGTTTTGTGAATTTCTGGGCGGGTATGGGACGCTGGATTGTGCTGATAACTCTGGGTGCGTTGTTCGCCAACACGGTGAGCGCGCGGGTTGCTTTGCTCGTCAGCCGGGTTCAATTTCTGGTGGATGGCATTCGGACGCTGGCGGGCGGTTAGTTTTCACCTCGGTTTTTTCATACTTGTGTAAAATTTGAGATTCGATGAAACGGTAATGGCGAAATCAATTCAGTCCATTATAGCAATTGATTGTTGCGCATCGTTCACCAAAGCGGTACTGCTGGAACAATCCGATTCGCGTTTTCGGTGGCAGGCGGAAGCGGTCACGCTCAGCACGCACCGCGCCCCGTGGGCTGATGCCGCGTTGGGGGTGGATGATGCGCTGGTGATGCTGGGAGAGCAGGCGGGCAAAACCTTCCTTTCTCCCGACGGCGGCGACATCACCGGCGCGGATGCGGTTGCAATTGTGACTACCGCCGGTGACCCCCTGCGGGTGATTTTGGCGGGAACCACCGCGGGCGGCAGCCTGCAATCGGCGCGCCGTGCCATTGCCACCGCTTTTGCTATGCCCGTGGCGGAATTCGCGCTGGATGACCCCCCCGAAGCCCGCGGTGCGGAAGTCCGCATCGCCAAAATCCACCAAACCCCCGCCGATGTGCTGCTGATGGTCGGCGGCACTGACGGCGGTATTGCCGAGCCGGTGCTGGATTTGGCGCAGGTGATGGCGATGGCGCTGCAAACGATGCCCGCCGCTCGTCGCCCGGCGGTGATTTTCGCGGGCAACAAACAATTGCGGGCGCAAATGGCGAGCATCTTCGGCAAAATCACCGACTTTAAATCGGTGGACAATGTG
>JAJRSQ010000032.1 GCA_024278725.1 Chloroflexota bacterium | reverse complement strand
CTGGTGGTTGTTATCATTGCGTTGTTCATTGGCGTCGGCACCCCGCTGGCGCTGGCGCAAGCGCCACAGGTTGACTGGTCGAATTTACTGTTGCAGTTACAGCTCCCGGACAGCGCCACCGGCGGCGTGGAGATGATCGCCGTTTGGCTGGCGGCGGTTGCCGGGTTGGCAGCCAGCGCCATCACCGATGCAGTGAAGGGATTACCGATTTTCACGGACGAAGAACGGCGCAAGATTGCGGGTCCGATGGCAAACCTGACCGCCGCCATTATTTCGGTGTTGAGCGGCTACATCGTCGCCAAACTCGGCGTTGCCGCCGGACTGCTTGACCGGTCGGGACTGTGGCAGGTGATGCTGTTTGTGTGGCCGATGGCAAAAGGGTGGTTTGAGACGCAAAAGTTGACACGGGCACGCTAAGCGGCGAGGACATCATCGATGAATGACTTGGAAATACTCGGAACCATTACCGTCGCGCTGATTGCCGCGCTGCCGGGCATTATTGCCCAGATAAACATCCGCCGTCTTCAGAACGCCAGCGCCGCCAACGAAATCACGGAAGGGGCGTCAAAACTCATTCGGGACTACCGCGCTCGGCTGGACGAACTGGAGGAGCTGGTGAAGGCTCAGGGGGAGCAAATCACCCGTTTGGAAGCTGAAGTTAAAACACTGCGCCGCCATCGGCGCGAGTACCGGCGCGGATTGGATGTATTGACGGAGCAGGTGAAAACACTGGGCGCAACACCCCGCTATTGCCCGCCGGAAGACGAGGCGTGAACGGATGCCCGCCGGTCAAGCGTGAGTTGCGCATAGCGAACAACGGCGCGCCGCGCCGTCAGATTTGCCGAAATCCGTTTAGTTTTTCCAGTTTTTAGGGGGTTTAATGCCGGAAGATGTACCGGATCGTCTGACAGCACAAACCATTGAGCACCATGCCGAAGGCAGCGGCTGGCTGGATGCGTATTACGATTTACGTAACGGCACGTGGCTGGACGATGAAGGGAACGAGCGCAAGCTCACCTGGAAGCAGGCGGCATTTGTGGCGTGGGACAGCGCCCCGAAGGGCATACGCAAGCCAAAAACGATGAAGGAATTGGCGGCGGTGCTGGGGTACAAAAACGAACACGTTTTTTACAAGTGGCGCAAACGGGAATGGTATCGCAAGCTGGTCATTGAACTGCGCGAGGGCATTTTGCTGCCCTACCTGCGCGATGTTGACGAAAAGACGATTGAAGCGGCGCGGCGCGAGGACGGCTCTGCCGGCGTTGCCGCTCGAAAGCTCTTTTACGAACAACTCGGGTTGAGCAAGCAGAACGTGAACATCGAAATAGAACACAATATCCCGATTCGCGTTATTGAGTTGGCAGATGATGACGACCGAGAAGAATGAGTTCCTCAGCATTGAAAAAGGACACTTGCGGTTGCACCTCCATCCGGGGCAGCGCCGCGCGTGGCACTCGTCGCGGCGATTCGTGGTGGTACTGGCAGGCACACAGGGCGGTAAAACAGCTTTCGGTCCGCACTGGCTCTTCCGAGAGATACAACGACGCGGGGCAGGAGATTATATGGTGGTGACACCAACGTTCCCATTGCTGGAAATGAAGGCGCTGCCGGAGTTTCGCCGGTTGTTTGAAGACATTCTGAAGTTAGGACATTACATCGGCTCGCCGGTGCGCAAGTTTGTCTTTTCGCCGGAAGGGGCGCGCCGTGCGTACGGAAATACTGACCTGACCAACATTTTCTTCGGATACGCGGCAGACCCGGACAGTTTGGAGAGCGCGACTGCCAAAGCGGCGTGGCTCGATGAAGCCGGACAAAAGAAGTTCAAGTTGGCATCGTGGGAAGCCATCCAACGCCGATTGAGCATTCATCAGGGGCGGGTGTTGATTACCACCACCCCATACAACCTCGGATGGCTGAAGCAAAAGCTGTGGGACGAATGGCGTAAAGGCGACAAAGATATTGAAGTGGTGCGCTTTGAAAGCCGAGACAACCCGGCGTTTCCGGAAGAAGAATTCGAGCGGGCGCGGCGCACCCTGCCCCGATGGAAATTCGATATGTTCTACCGGGGGGTGTTCACCCGCCCCGCCGGGTTGATTTATGACAACTTCAGCGAAGCGCACAAATGCCCGCGCTTTGCAGTCCCGCGCGATTGGAAACGGTACATCGGGCTGGACTTCGGCGGGGTGAACACAGCGGCGATGTTCTACGCCGAAGAACCGGGGACGGGCAGGCTGTACGCCTACCGGGAATATAAAGCGGGGGGGCGCACTGCCGCACAGCACGCCGCGAAGATACTGGAGGGGGAACCGTTCCCCGCACTGGTGGTGGGCGGCTCGAAGAGTGAAGGGCAGTGGCGACAGGAATTTCGGGCGGCAGGGCTGCCGGTACGGGGACCTGACCAATCGGAGGTCGAGGTGGGTATTGACCGGGTGTACGGCGCGCACGCCAACGACAGTATCATCGTCTTTGATGATTTATACGGGTATTTGGATGAGAAAATGAGCTACAGCCGCGCATTGGATGTCAACGGAGACCCGACCGAGCAAATTGAGGACAAGCATAGCTATCACTTTATGGATGCGGAACGATATATCATTTCGTACCTGAATCGTGTGGACAGTGGTTGGACGCGCTGGGCAAAGGAGCAATTGAATGCCGCGTGAAAGAAACGGAAAGATGACGGATTTGAGCAACCCGTGGCAACGCCCCCCGGAATTGGGCACGAATGCGTTTGCCTCGCCGGGGACACCGGTATTGCCGGTGCAGCCGGAAGAGCGCCCGCGCGTTTTTCAGTACCAACCGGGTGTCAACCTGGTCAGTATGCCCCGCGCCGGGTTCGGGCTGGCAAACTTTGCGTCATTGCGCGCGCTGGCGGCAGCCAGTAAGGAAATCAGGCTGAACATTGAGCTGATAAAGCGTGAGATTCGGGCGCTGGAGTGGACAATCACCGATGACGGCGGAGATGTCATCAACGAGGCGGTTGGTTTTTTCGAGACGCCTGACGGGCAGCACGATTTCGACGGCTGGTTGAATATGCTGTTGGAAGAGATGTTGGTCACGGATGCGGTGACCATTTTCCCGGACGGGACGCTCGACGGGACGACCGAAGCCATCGAATTGGTGGATGGGACGACCATCCGCCCGCTGCTGGATACGCGGGGGCGTATTCCACGCCCGCCTGTGCCGGCATTCCTTCAGGTGCTGCACGGACGCCCCACCGGTTATTGGGATGCCGAGCGGCTGCTATACAAACCGTTCAACGCCAGCGTGGCATCTCCTTACGGTGTTTCACCGGTAGAGTTCGTGCTGATGACGGTCAATTTGGCGTTGCGCCGTGATGTGTATCACATCGGCGCATTCACCGAGGGGAATGTGCCGGAGGCGCTGGTCGGCGCGCCAGCATCATGGGGGCAGGAGCAAGTGAACGCTTGGCAGGAATATTGGGATGCGATGGTAGCCGGGAACATCAGCGCTCAGCGCAAAATGCACTTTGTTCCCATCGAAGGAGGCAAGACGCTGCCGGTCTACGAATTCCGGAAGGATGACATCAACCAAACCGCTCAGGATGAATGGTTGATGAAGGTGGCATGCTGGGCATTCGGCAACAGTCCCGCAGAATTCGGTCTGGTTTCAGGGGCGGGGCTTGGGGGAGCAGGCTACGCCAAAGGGCAGGAAAATATTCAGTACCGCAGTATGCTGCGCCCGATTACGCAGTATTTGGCGCGGTTGTTCAACACGCTGCTATCGAAATACTTGAGGTATTCCGGCGCTGAATTCAAGTGGATAGGGCTGGATCCGCAGGAAGACCGCCTAAAGCAGGCGCAGGTTGACCAGATTTACATTCAAGCCGGTGTCTATACACCTCAATACGTCCGCGAACGGGAAGGGATTACCGGCGAGGACGATGACGCCGCGCCGGAGGTCGGCGTCGAAAAGTTTTTTCGGGAAAACGACCGGATTTGGTATGGATGACCCGCACAGAGCGCGCAAAATGCGCGCAGAGCGACGGATGGAACGATTGATGCGGCAATATTTCAAACAGTTTGAAGCAAGATTGCTGGAATACGTGGTGAGACGTGCCGACAAGTGATTTTTGGAACGCAGAAAACAAACGGTTGTACGAGCGGTTATCCGCCATTCTCCGCGAAGTAGTGGGAGACGGAATGGATACCGCCGGGTTGGTGTTCAGCCAAACGCTGGCGAATGAGGCGGCGGCTCGATGGGCGCGCGATTACGCTGCCGGGCTGACCGAACTGATAAACGGCACCAGCCAACGTGTGTTCGGAGAGGTCATTTCCAAATGGATACAGCGCCCCGGCGCAACCATTGGCGAACTGCACAACGCGCTGAAGGATGCCTTCAAAATAAATGATGCCCGCGCCCATATGATTGCCGTCACCGAAACAACCCGCGCCTATGCCAATGGCAATAAAATCGCATTTTTGCACGGGGGGGTGAAGAAGTGGCGCTG
>JAJRSQ010000395.1 GCA_024278725.1 Chloroflexota bacterium | reverse complement strand
GTGTGGATATTTCCGGGGCGGGCAAAGTTTTTTCCGCCACCGGCACCAGCGCCGAGAAAATCATCACCTTTTGTCCCGGCGTCACTTCTTCCCCCGCCGCCACCAGAATTTTCAGCACCGTGCCGTCCACTGGCGCGGGCACATCCAGCACCGCTTTATCGGTTTCAATCTCCAGCACCGTATCATCTTTTTTCACCTGCGCGCCCTTCTCCACCGCCACACTGACCACCATCCCCGTGACGATATTCTCGCCCAAGTCGGGCAGCTCGAACACAAAATCAGCCGGTTCGGTGGGGATGGGTTCCGCTTCCGCCGCCGGTGTCGCCGGTTCGGCGGGCGGCGCGGGCGGTTCCGGCTCGGCGGGTTCCACCAGCGGGATGGAGGGGGCAGGCTCGTTCAGCGTGGTGGCTTCCACCGCGAAAATCGGCTGCCCCGGCGAAACGGTGTCCCCCACATTCACCAGCACCTTCGTCACCGTCCCTTCAATGGATGACGGCACATCCAGCACTGCTTTATCGGTTTCAATTTCCAGCACAATCTGGTCTTTTTTGACGGTATCGCCCGCCGCAATATGAATGGCGACAATATCGCCGGAAAGTACATTTTCGCCCAATTCGGGCAGGATGAATTCAACCATTTTTCTGCTCCTTCGGGGCTGTTAGGCGTGCATCGGATTGATTTTTTCGGGATTGACGTCCAAATCGCTCAACGCCTCGGCGACGTTATCCGGTTCCAGTTGCCCGGTCTGCGCCAGCGCCGAGAGCGCCGCCAGGGTCACAAAACGGTCGTCCACCTCGAAGAAATCGCGCAGCGCGGTGCGGCTTTCACTCCGCCCAAAACCGTCCGTGCCCAGAGAAATCAGCTTGCCGGGCAGCCAGGCGGCAATTCCGTCCGGCAGCGCCTTCATATAATCCGACGCCGCGACGAACACGCCCGGTTTTTCGTTGGCAAAAGTTTGCTCCAGATACGATTTCCGCGGCGTTTCCGTGGGGTGGAGCATATTCCAGCGTTCCGTATCCAGCGCGTCCTGTCGCAGCGCTTTGTAGCTGGTCACGCTCCACACATCGGCGGAAATGCTGTATCGTTCTTCCAGCATTTTCTGCGCTTTCAGCACTTCATTCATGATGGAACCACTGCCGAACAAATGCACGTGATGGGTCGCGCGCCGTTTGCGGGAAGTTTTGAATTTGTAGATTCCTTTCAAAATCCCCGCTTTGATGCCCTTCCGTTTGGGCATTTCCGGCATCGGATAATTCTCATTCTGCACGGTGATATAATAAAAAACATCGTCGCACTCTTCGTACATCCGTCGAATACCCTCGCGGATGATGACCGCCAGCTCGTAAGCGAAGGCGGGGTCATATGCCAGCAGGGTGGGGATGGTGGACGCCAGCACATGGCTGTGCCCGTCCTGATGTTGCAACCCCTCCCCGTTGAGGGTGGTGCGCCCCGCCGTCGCGCCGAGGAGGAACCCTCTGGTGCGCAGGTCTGCCGCCGCCCACACCAAATCGCCGACGCGCTGCAATCCGAACATCGAATAATAGATGAAAAAAGGGATGGTGTTGATGCCATAATTCGCGTATGCGGTGCCGGCGGCGATGAACGACGACATCGAACCGGCTTCGTTGATGCCCTCTTCCAGAATTTGCCCGTCTTTAGCTTCTTTATAGTAGAGCAGACTGTCCGAATCGACCGGCTCATACAGTTGCCCGCTGTGCGCGTAAATGCCCGCCTGCCGGAACAACGCTTCCATGCCGAAAGTCCGCGCCTCATCGGGGACGATGGGGACAATCAGCTTGCCCAAATCTTTGTCGCGCAGTAATTTCGACAAAATCCGCACGAAGACCATGGTGGTGGAAACCGCCCGGTCGCCCGTGCCCTCATAAAATTCGGTGAACACCTTTTCCGAAGGGGTGGTGATGAAGGTTTCGGTGGGGCGGCGCGCGGGCAGATACCCGCCGAGCCGTTGTCGCTGTTGGTGCAGATATTTCATCTCCGGCGAATCATCGGCGGGGCGGTAAAAGGGCGCGCTGGCGACATCTTCATCCGAAATGGGAATGCCGAACCGCGAGCGGAACGCCGCCAATTCTTCCTCGTTCAGTTTCTTCTGCTGATGGGTGATATTCTTCCCCTCGCCGCTCTCGCCCATGCCGTATCCCTTCACCGTTTTGGCGATGATGACGGTCGGTTTGCCGGTGGTTTCCACGGCGGCTTTGTAGGCGGCATAAACTTTGGCGGGGTCGTGCCCGCCGCGCCCCAATTTGGAAAGCTGTTCGTCGGTCAGGTGGCTGACCATCTCCAGCAGGCGCGGGTCGGCGCCGAAAAAGTGCTCGCGGATGTACGCGCCGCCGGCAACGGTGTATTTTTGATACTCGCCGTCCACCACGTCGCTCATCCGTTTGACCAGCCTGCCGTCCGTGTCGGCGGCGAGGAGCGGGTCCCAGTCGCTCCCCCACACCACTTTGATGACGTTCCAGCCTGCGCCCCGGAAAATCGTTTCCAATTCCTGAATGATTTTTCCGTTCCCGCGCACGGGACCATCCAACCGTTGCAAATTGGCGTTGATGACAAAAATCAGGTTGTCCAGTTTTTCCCGCGCCGCCAGCGTGATAGCGCCCAGCGCCTCCGGTTCGTCCGTTTCGCCATCGCCCAGGAATGCCCACACCTTGCTGTCCGAGGGTTCTTTCAGCCCCCGGTCTTCCAGATAGCGCATATATCGGGCTTGGTAGATGGCTTGGATGGGACCCAAGCCCATCGACACGGTGGGGAATTGCCAAAAATCGGGCATCAGCCACGGATGGGGATAGGAGGACAGCCCGCCGCGTGGTCGGAGTTCGTGCCGGAAATTCTCCAGCTTCTCCACCGAAAGCCGCCCTTCGAGGAAGGCGCGGGCGTAGATGCCCGGCGAGGCGTGCCCCTGAAAATAGATTAAATCGCCCGGATGGTCGTCCGTTGGGGCGCGGAAAAAGTGGTTGAAGCCCACTTCATACAGCGTGGCGGCGGAAGCAAAGGTGGAAATATGCCCGCCGATGCCCGCTTCTTCCCGGTTGGCGCGCACCACCATCGCCATCGCGTTCCAGCGGATGATGCTTTTGATGCGCCGCTCGATGGCGCGGCTGCCGGGAAATGGCGCTTGTTTTTCGACCGGAATGGTGTTAACATACGGTGTGTTCGCAGAAAACGGAATCTCCACGCCTTTGGATTGGGCATGAATTTCCAGCAGATGGAGCAGTTCATTGACCCGTTCCGCGCCGCTGTTTTCCAGAACATAATCCAGTGAATAAAGCCATTCCTGATTTTCCAGTTCCTGTTCGGATTGGGGATGGATTGATGCGTCAGTCATTCTAAAATCCCTTCTGTGTGCGTTTGTTGTAAATGGGAACAACGCCAATTAAGGCGCCGTTTGTGGGTAAACATTCTATCAACATTGAGAATAAAACCCGGTAGTGGATGTTGTACACCAACTTTTGATAAGTGACAAATTTAGAAAAAATAGATACAATAAAAATGTGTAAAATTCGACCCGGTGTGTGACTATGTCAACCATGTCTTCTCCCAGCGCCAAAAATTTGAATGATTTTGCCACCGGCATTTTAGCGTGTACCTCATTGCATGAACTGACCACCGTCGTTTTGCCGCAACTTTCCGCCTTGTTTGGCACACCCCACGCCGAATTGTGGTTCTATTTGAGTACCAGCGACAAACTGCGCTGCCATGCGAGCATCGGCAACGCGGCGGTGCTGTCTCCTCCCCCCGTGCTGAATGCCGCCGAATGTGTTTTGTGGCAGATGATGCTCGCGGAAAAACGGGCGATACTCTTTTCCGATTGGACGCAGGTGGATGAACCCACCCGCTACCGCGCCGCCGCCATCGGCGCCACGGAAGTTTTCAGCCTTCCGCTCCGGGCAAACGGCGATTTTTTGGGGTTCATCAATATTTGGTTTGTTGATGAAACCCTCCACCCGCTGCTCCGTCAATTGCTGGAAACCACCGGGCGTTTCATCGGGCTGGTCATTGAGCACCTGGGGCGATTGCGGCGCAACAGTATTTTGGAGCACGAAGTTCGGGCTATCCAAACGGTGACCCAAACCCTTTCGCAGCAAGCCTCGCTGGAAACCGTGTTCGATGCAATCCTCCGCGCGACACTCTCGCTGAGCGATGCGGGGGACGCGCTGAATGCTCACATTTTTTTGTATGACGGGGAAACGCTGTCCTTCGGGGCGGCATTGTGGACGGATGGTCACCGCGACACCCCGTTCACATCGGTGCGCCCAAATGGATTGACCGCCACGGTGGCGCGAACCGGCGAAACTATTGTTGTGACCAACATGCGCACCCACCCTCTTTTTGGTACGGATTACGAATTCAACCGCGAAGGCGCCATTATCGGTATCCCCCTCAAAGTTGGGGAGCGGGTGGTGGGGGTGATGAATGTGGCGTACGGCGAAGAGCATCCATTCCATGCGCTGGAGTTGGAAGCGCATCAGGTTTTGGCGACGCAGGCGGCAATCGCCATTGAGAACGCCCGTTTATTCGACCAAGTGCAGGCAGAATTGACGGAACGCCGTTATGCCGAAGAAGCGTTAAAAGCGGAAGAGATGAAGTATCGGGCATTGGTTGAAAATTCTGCGGACGCGATTTATTTGCTGGTGGGAAGCCATTATGAATTCGTCAACACGCGCTTCGAGGAGATGTTCGGCATTACGTTGGCGGATTTGAATGACCCTGATTTCAACGTGTACGAACAACTGATTGCCGAAGATAGCCGCTATAAAATGCTGGCGGAAGCTGAAAAACGGCGGCACGGCATCCCTATGCTCCCCCAGATTGAATTGACCGTGCGGAACGCCAAAACCGGACGCGAGTTTGAGGTTGAGCTGTCAAGTTCGGAGTTCATCTACAAGGGTAAGCCCACCGTACACGGCATCATCCGCGATATTACCGCCCGCAAACAACTGGAAGAGCAATTGCAATACGCCCAGCGCATGGAAGCCGTCGGTGAGTTGGCGGGCGGGATTGCACACAATTTCAACAACATTCTGACCGCCATCACCGCGCTCAGCAGTTTGGCGATGTCGGAAGTGCCGCCGGACAGCAAACTGCACGGCGATTTGCACATCATCCGCGAGCAATCGAATCGCGCTTCGGCGCTGGTGAAGGAAATGCTCTATTTCTCGCGCCGGAAATCGCTCAATATTCACCCGTTGGACGTGAACCGGCTGGTTGCCGGCAGCGTTCAATTCCTGAAACAATTTTTAGGGGTGGAGATTACCTTGCGTACCAAACTGACCGCTGCCGCCCCCATCATCCGCGGCGATGTGAGCGCAATGGAGCAAATTTTGGCGAATATCGCCCTCAATGCCCGCGACGCCATGCCCGAGGGCGGCGTGGTGACCATCAGCACCAAAATTGTCGAGTTTGATGCCGCCTCTTCGCCCCATCCCGACATTGCTCCCGGCGAGTATGTGCAAATTTCCGTAAGTGATACCGGCGTGGGCATCGAGCCGGAGAACCTTTCCCGCATTTTCGAGCCGTTTTTCACCACAAAGCTGCCCAGTCGCAACAGTGGGTTGGGGTTGGCAATGGTCTTCGGGCTGGTGAAACAATTGCACGGATTTGTGCAGGCGTCCAGTCAAGTCAACACCGGCACCACCATCACCCTGTATTTTCCGGCATTGCGGCAGAGTGCGACGAGCGGCGATATCCCCCATCCCCCGGAAGCGCTTCCCGGCGGCAATGAACGCATTTTGTTGCTGGAAAAAGACGCGCTGAGCGCCAATGTGGTTCGCCGTATTTTGGAGAATGTGGGTTATGTGGCTTTTGCTGAAATAACGGGGGAAAAAGGGTTGGAACTGCTGCGGCACGCATCCCCGCCGATTGATATGGTCATCAGTTGTGCGGAATTGCCCGATATGACCGCCGCCAGCCTGTATGATGCCATCGTCGCTTTCGACCCGC
>JAJRSQ010000394.1 GCA_024278725.1 Chloroflexota bacterium | reverse complement strand
CAGTGGTCGCCGAGGTGCTGCTGCACCCGCTCAACACCGCGCCGACACCGCCGGTTGCCAAAACTGTCGCGCCCAAACCAGACCAGCGCAAAAAATTTCTCCGTGAAAGATGAGATTGGGTCATAAAAATATCCTTTCGTGATTGTTATTCGTTTCTCCCGTTATCCACCCTCGATGAGTAGAAGGCAGCCCTCCCCCGCTTTGGGGGAGGGTTTTGGAAAGGAGAAATGTTTGATGTTTACCTTCTAACTTGTGTTGATTAAATTATACACGAGGTATTGCATAAACAAAACTTATTCGGTTGACTTTAACGGATGACCGGTCAATACTTGCCGGCGGTCAAACCGAAACTGCCACCAAACTATTCTTCGCTCATTTCGACGAAATCGCCGTGCCATGTGTGCAGGAAAACCTGCCGAGTGTAGCCATTCACGCTGAGCATCCCGGCGATTTCACCGTCGCGCAGCACGTGGATGGTGTAATAGCCATAGAAGGGGTCGGCGTTATCTTCGACGGTCAGGTTGCCGGGGACATAATTGTCCAGATAGGCTTGCGCGATTTTCACGGCATCCGTCGCGCTGACCGGCATATCGGCGGAAAGAGTATCGGTGGGGAGGGTGTCATCCATCATCGAGCCGGGAGCATCGGCGCTCCCCGACATCGCGTCGAAGCCAAAGCCGCCCATCATGCCGCCGAAGCCGCCGCCCATCATCCCGTACTTCTGATTCCACATCAAGTTGGGACCCATTTCCGGCGAGACTGAACCCGTCACCGGGTCAATCAGCACTTCCGCCACCCCGATGCCAGTGTCAGTTTCCACAATTTCCGCATAAGCGTGATTGTCAAAAACCATCACTTCGCCCACGCTGAGATTGCTATCATTCAACCCGGCAATATATGTTTCCACAGCAGATGTCGCGTCAGAAAGGGTGATGGGGTCGGGTTTGAACAAGCCGCTCCAGAAGAAACCGCCGCTCATCATATTGCCAAATCCGCCGAAGCCGCCCATCATCGAGCCGCCCATCATACCCATACCGCCGCCCATCATTCCGCCATAGCCGCCGTTACCCATCATATCGCCGTAACCGTATGGCATCGTGCCGGTGAACGTCGAGCCGTATCCCGGCATATTTCCATAACCGTAACCGCCACTGCCGCCCATCATATTGCCATACCCGGAGCCATAGCCATAACCGCTGCCATTGTAGCCGCTGCCGCCCATCATTCCGGGACCCTGCGCCAGTGCCGGAGACACAATGGTCAATCCTATAATCAATAACCCCACCAATGTTGAGCCTAAAATTACCGGAAGCCATCGTTTTAAAGTCTGTGCATTCATTTTGAAATCTCCTTTTTCAGTTGAAATGTGAATTTGTTGGTGATAATTTAATGTAGAAGAGAGAGGGGGCAGCCGGATGCCGGGAGTGCATCCCTTGCCAGCCGCCCCTTACATTGCTCATTATGACAGTTCGTTCAACGTGTTACGATATTCATCGCGGGTCAGTTCGCCACGGGCGTAGCGGACTGCCAGAATTTCGCTCGCCGATTGTTGCGGCGCAATAGCGGTTGAGCCATCAAACGATGCCCCGGCATTGCTCCGGGAAAATTGTCGCACGCCCCAGACGACCAACCAAATGATGCCGCCCCAAAATGCGATGTTGAAAATCAAGCCGATGCCGCCCATTAAACCAAAGCCGCCAAGTCCTGCACCTAAACCACCCATAATACCCATTTGTCATACCTCCATTTTTTTTGATGTATTTTCCGTCCGCATTGTGCGGTAACGTTTTGTTTGATAGTAGTATATCGCATCAATATGACGGGAAATTAAAGGGATTGTAACAGTTTGATGAAGGTTTTCATGGCTATTTCGGGGCATTATCAGTACTGTAACCTTTTGCCGCGAAGATTGTATATATACTGACGGCTATTTTTCCCCGCCCCGAATGGAGACTCTCCCGATGAAACGATTCCGCAATCTTTCGCTCTCGCTGGCATCCGGCTATATTTTGATGTTCTATTCCGAATTTTTTTTCTACGGGCAATTGAACGACCCCGGTTTGCCATTGCCAACCGCTTCCGATTTGGTGTTGCTCTATGTTGTTTATTCACTGATGGCATATATTTTGATGACGCTCATTCGCCGTTATCACGTCCGTATGTTGCCCGCGCTGCTGCTCGTCGGTGCAATTTACGGTTGGATGCTGGAAGGCGGCATCGTCGCAACCACTTACGAAGCGCTGCCGTGGTCGCTCAGTTTCACCGGGTTGGCATGGCACATGCCGCTGGACGTGCTCATCGGGTGGTATGGGATACAGCGGTTGCTGCGGACAGCCACTCGCCGCCGAATGTTGTTTGCCGCGCTCTGGTTGGGGCTGTTCTGGGGTTTTTGGGCGGTCTGGACGTGGTACGACGGCATCCAACCGCCCAATCCGGCGGGTTTTTTCGGCTTCGGTTTGCTCTCGGTCGGAATGCTCATGCTTGCCTATTGGGTCAACGGCAGAATCGGATTGGACACCTTCCAGCCCACGCGCAACGGACAAATTTTCGCGGGGGTGATATGGCTGGGTTGGTATGCGTTCAACACCGCACTCGGCGCACCGATGTCGTTGTGGTTGCTACCCCTATTGCTGGGCGTCAGTTGGCTGGCACTGCGCAAACATCGCGCCGCCAAAAACACCACCGATGCGCTCGCCGCTCTAGCCGCGTCGCCCCGCAAAAGCACGCTGTGGATGCTGGCAGCCTTCCCCCTTGCGGCGGCAATTGTTTATGGCTCGCTGGCTACCATCGGCTGGAGAATCCCCAGCAGTATGCTGGTATATTTCATCATCACCCCGTTGGGTTTCGGGCTGTACGGTTGGGCAGTATGGAAATCATTCCGAATGAAAACGACATCCGCATCGTAAAACCTCATTGGCGGGGCATTCCCTTCATTAAAATAAAAAAGTCATTTCCGAGTTAATACCTGCCTAAAAACTGAATATCCCCATTTTGGTACAGGGCTGTTGCAAAGTCGCTTGACAAACAATACTTTGCGCAGGAAATGTAGGGGCACGCTGCAGCGTGCCCCTACAACGCCACCGATTTTCGTTAAAACCGGAAGAAAATGCGTAAGAGCGGCTCGCAAATCGCCCCTG
>JAJRSQ010000393.1 GCA_024278725.1 Chloroflexota bacterium | reverse complement strand
TTTTGCAAGCCACCCGGCAGGTTTTGCCCCACACCGAGCAAATCGGCATTTATTATTATGAAGAACGCACCGCCGAATTGCATTTTCTGGGATTGGACGAGGCGGACACATCCCTTTCCACCCCGCCCATCCCCACCGAACAAG
This sequence comes from Chloroflexota bacterium, assembly GCA_024278725.1. GTDB lineage: Bacteria > Chloroflexota > Anaerolineae > 4572-78 > 4572-78 > JANTHQ01. The sequence goes on along the minus strand of JAJRSQ010000393.1, from coordinate 3,600 downwards.
TCGATGAAATCCTCCAAGCGCGCCAAAACGCGCCGGACACATCCATCACCCTCAATGGCGAACCGCACACGCTGATATTGGAACCGCTGGTTGCCAGCGCCGTCACGCTCGGCGCGCTGGCAGTGTTGGAGAAAAAATCGCGCCCCATCACCGAACCATACCGGCAAGCGTTGCCGATGCTCACCAATCAGGCGGCGATTGCCCTGCAAAATGCCCGGCTTTACGAAGAGGCGCGGCGGCTGGACGAACTCGGTGCGCTGGTGGAAGCGGGGCAAGCCATCAACCGCACCCTGAATTTGCGGGAAACACTTCAAACGACGCTTATGGTTACCCGAAACCTGACTAACGCGCTGACGAGTTTCATCTATTTGTTCACTCCCGACCACCGGCGCATTGATTCGGTGATTACGCTGGGGCACGAAACGAAGCTGTCCGACGCCGACCGCCGTCAATCGAGTCAACTGGCGTGGGACGTTTTCCGCACCAACGACACGACGCAAACCCACACCGACACCCCCGATGCCCACACCATTCAATCATGGCTCGCCGTGCCGCTGGCAACGGGGAGCGCCCCCATCGGCGCGCTGGTGCTGGGCAGTGAGCGGCGGCACAGTTTCACGGCGGATGACCCCCGCCTAATTCAGGTCATCGCCGCGCAAGCCGCCACCGCCATCGAAAACGCCCGTCTGTATGAGGAAGTGGAGCGGCGGTTGCAGCAAACGCATGTGCTCGACACCATCACCCGCAGCATCAGCACCACATTGAACCTGCCCGCCGTGCTGAAACTCATCGTACAATCCGCGGTGAAGACCATTCCTACCGCTACCAACAGCGCGGTCTATCTGCATGGCGCGCACCAAACGCTCACGCTGGAAGCGGAAGCGGCGGAGCAGCCGCAACTCCCCGTTGAGATTCACCGCGTGCGGGAATTAATTGCGGAAGAATCCATCAGCACGCTGCAACCCGTGCGCCGCCAATGGCACAGCACGGTGGAAGCCTCCGCCACGTGGACGTTTCTCGCCGTGCCGTTGCAGGTGCGCGAAGCGACCATCGGCGCGATAACGGTTGAAAGTCCGCACCCCACCGGCTTCATGGCAGGCGACGAATCCCTCCTGCACACCTTTGCCAGCCACGCCTCCGTCGCCATTCAAAACGCCAACCTGTTTCAAGAGTTGACCTCCGCCTATATTGACCTGAAGCACCATCAAGACGAGTTGCTGAAAAATAACCAAACGCTGCAAGCCCTGTTCAACGGCATCACCGACGGGCTGCACATCGTTGACCGTTCGCTGAAAATCATCGCCATCAATCAGGCGGAAGCCATTCGCGTGGGGGGGCTGCCGGAAGATTTCATCGGCACAACGGGGGGGACGCATATCTGGGGGGATGCCGCCCCGGCAATTGTGCAAATCGTGCGCGACACCATCGCCCGGAAAAAGGGTATTCTGTGGGCGAGCGGGGAACGGACATACCAAAAAGTCACCCCGCCGAACCGGGGTCCGTACGCCGAGCGGGACGTGCGCACCTATCCCATCATCGGCGCGGATGAAACCGTGCAGCAGGTCATTATTTTCGCGCAGGACGTTTCGGAAAAACATCAACTGCAAGCCACGCTGTTCCGGTCGGCAAACCTGGCGGCGGTCGGACAACTGGCGTCCAGCATCGCCCATGAAATCAACAATCCGCTAACGGTGATCATCGCCAATAGCCAAATTTTGCAGATGGAAGCATCGCCGGACGACCCGGACAGCAGTTTGGTTGATTATATTCTGGATGCCGGCATGCGGATACAGCACATCGTGCAGAATTTGCTCGACTTTTCGACGCAGGAAAGTTATGAATGGGCGGAAGTGGATGTGGAAACCACGGTGGATGATGCGCTGACGCTCATCGCCGCCCCGCTGCGCAAGGGGAAAATCACGGTGACGAAGGATTTTCCGGCGTTATCCACCATCATCGCCAGCGCGAACCATCTTCAGCTCATCTGGATGAATCTGCTGCAAAACGCCCGCGAATCCATCGCCCAATCCAACCGGAACGGGCTGATTGAGATTTCCGCCCGGCAGGCAACGGCGGACACGGTGGAAATCACCATCGCCGATAATGGCGTCGGCATTGCGAAAGAAAATCTGGAACGGCTTTTCCGACCTTTTTTCACCACCAAACCGCCGGGGCAGGGTCCCGGACTGGGGTTGTACACCTGCCGCACCATCGTGCAACATCATCAGGGCAGCATTGACGTACGCAACAAAAAAGAGGGCGACGGCGCAATTGCCACCGTCACCCTGCCGGTTGATGCCTCTCCCGTCGACGGGAATTGAGTTACCCAATGCACGGCTCCTTCCAAAATCAACCAAAACAGAACGCAGATTACACGGATTAAATTAAACTGATTTTCGCTGATTTCTTAAAAATTTATCTGTGAAAATCCGGAAAATCTGCGCCATCCGCGTGCCATTTTAGCATTTTCCGAGGCGTTGCACCTCAGGTTTGAATCATCTCACCACCAACGGCAGATAAACTTTGTGCGTTTTGTTGTCCTGTCCGGGGATGACGTTCACCAGCGCCACATCATCCAGATACACCCAAGTATTGTCCATCGGCGCGGTGCGGTTCGATACCCGAAATTCGATATTCACCACCTGCCCTTTGAACGGGGTCACATCAAAATAGCCGAAGTGCCAACCGTTGTCATCCTCAGGATGGGCATCAACGGGCGAAGCCGGATTCTGGGTATACCAGCCGTAATACCAATCGGCGGAATATGCCACACCATCCTGATTGGCAACCAATTCCAACCCGTTACGATACACTTCAAACGGGTCCCATTCCGTGCCGCTGCCGCTCACAGCAACATCATACCCCACAATCCGATAGTAATATTGAATTTGCGATACGCCGTTCACCGGCACATAGAAAGATTGGCTCACCCATGCTTCACTGAGCTGATGAGGGCAATTGTTGGGGTATTGATAGCTGTGATACCCGTTCACCACCGGATAGCCCGGCAAATCCGCGCTGCTGCACAATGAACCGACCGTCGCGCCCAGACGCACCATTTTTGTCCCGCTGTACGGGGTGATGACTTTTCCGCCGACAACGTCGCCGGAAACGATGGTGGCTTGATAGCTGGGCATCTCTGCCCGCCACCATGAAAATTGCGGGCTGGAGATGGTCGTGCTTCGCGCCGCCCAACTGTTGAACGTCCCCGATTCAAAATCGCCATCCTTCAATCCCCCGTCGAGGAAGAAAATATCCACGTCACCGTCGGTTGTCCACCCCGCCACCGAGATACTCGCTTTTCCGGCGACATTCGCCGCGGTGAGTACCCGTGTGGTCACCCCGGCGACGGTGGGCGCAGCGCCGCTCAACGCGCCTGCGCTGGCGGTGATGGTCAGCGGGTCGGTGAAATCGGTGAGGGTATGCCCGTAATCATCCTGCACCGAGAAGGTGAGCAATGCCTGACTGCTCCCATCGGCGGGGAGGAAATTCGGCACCGCGTCTATCATCACCTGCGTCGGCGGACCGACGGTGAACGTGACCACCCCCTGCGCCTGATTGCCATCCACGTAAAAATCCGCGACGCCAACTTCCATACCG
>JAJRSQ010000392.1 GCA_024278725.1 Chloroflexota bacterium | reverse complement strand
GATCTAAGTATGCTTGGACTTATGGAACCCCCATTTTCATTGTCGCCTGATCCACGTTATTTCTATATGTCTCTTCAGCATAAAGCAACGCTGGCAAAAGCAACTTATGCCATAGAACAACGGCAGGGCATCTCTGTGATATTTGGTGATGTCGGGGCAGGGAAGACAACAATTGCCCGACGATTATACCAAATTTACCGCGATCGTCCGGATTTCGAGACGGCATATTTGCCTACACCTCTTTACCCTTCAGAATTTCAATTTCTGAAGGGGATTTGTGCAGAGTTTGGAATCCAACCAAAGCGAAGCAAACTCGGGCAATTGGCAGCATTTGAAAAATTTTTGATAGACCTTTATCGAAAAGAAAGAAATATGTTGTTGATTATCGACGAAGCACAAATTCTCATCGGTCAACAGTTTGAACTTTTGCGTCAGCTTTTGAATTTTGAAACAAATACACAAAAGTTGTTGCAAATTGTGTTACTCGGGCAAAACGAGCTGCGGAACAAATTGCGCTTGAAGCGCGCGCTCTCTTCCCGTTTAGCCACGCGATCTACCATTGAGCCATTGCACTTTGAAGACACACACGCAATGATAAACTTTCGAGTGATGGTTGCCGGGCGTCGAGACCCACTGTTCACAGATGAGGCGATCAGAAAAATATATGAGCAAAGCCGAGGAATGCCGCGTGATATTTGCGTGATTGGTTTGAACGCCCTTCCATTGGCGATGCTCAAACGAGTCAACGTGATTAATGCGGATATTATTGACGAAGCCGTGAAGGAGATGGCATAGTGCCAAGACGAAAAAATTCAGAAGATATGACCGGCTCCACATTCGCCGACCTTTACGATGTGCAGGAAGAACTTTCGCGCCACTCACGGAGCCGAATGGGACGCCCGAAAAATAAAATCCAGCGCAACCCGACAACAGTGTATCTCACGAAAGATGAAAACCGCATGTTGCGACAACTTCAAATGTCGATAGGCGAACACGTCTCATCTGTGAACCGCAGTCAAATCATTGGCATCGCCATTGAACTGATGACAGATTTAATCGCAGCTCATGAAGATGAATCCGAGTTGTTTGAAGGCGCACGAAGTTTAGACGCGATTAAACGCCGCTTAAGAGATTATTTAATGGCGTGATTTATGACTTTGTAATTTCTTGATTTCATAAAGTCATAAAATTAAGAAATTAGAAATAGACGGTTCAGATGAAATCTTCACCCTCCAATCCCCATAATTCTTCTCCGAATCTAATTCAATTACCCACCGGATTACCCATTGGCACGGTCAATGTTTGGTTCTTTGAGACACCTGTCCCCACCTTGATTGACACAGGGCTCAAATCCGATTCATCGCTTCAGGCGTTGGAGCAAGGGTTGGCAAAATATGGCTACCGCATCGGCGATTTGGAACGCATTTTCATCAGCCATGAGCATGTAGACCATTTTGGGCTTGCCGCCACCCTGACCAAACTCAGCCGCGCCACACTCTTCGTTTTCGAGCCCACCGTGCCTGCATTGGTCAATTATTCCGATTACTGGAACCACCGCATCACTTTCTTCCGCCGGCAACTCTTCCCCAAACTCGGATTTTCGGAACAAGTGCTTTTGCCGCTGGTGGAATATTATGATGATGTAAAAAATTTGGCTGATGAACTCCCGGCAGACCGTGTCCAGCCCTTTGGGGTAGGGGAGGGGTTTGAATGGGGGAACCAATCTTGGCAGGTGCTGCACACGCCGGGACACTGCGTGCAATTGACCTGCTTCTACCAACCCGACACCCGACAGTTCATTTCCACCGATATGCTTTTGTCCCAGACACCGACCCCCATCATCGACCCGCCGACCACCCCCGACCAAGACTATCTTCCCGCGCTGCCTGCCTTTTTGCGCTCACTGGAAAAAATTGCCGCGCTGGATATTGATTTCGTTTACCCCGGACATGGCGAGCCGTTTGAAGATGCGCACACCCTCATCCGCCGGCAACAAAGCCGCATTGCCCGCCGAAAAAATGAATGCCTGACGTATGTCCAATCCGGCATTTCCACCATCGAACCCATCCTGCTGGCGATGTATCCGCATTATCCGCCGCGATACCGTTTCGCTGCACTGTGGATGCTGCTCGGATACCTTGACCTCCTTTGTGACGCGGGCGATGTTATTCGCGTAGAGCGGAGCGGGGTTTGGCATTATCTCCCCGCATAATTGCTTTTTTCCTCACTACACAAGATTGCCTTCAATTTAAAATGGACTAAAATACGAACCACCAAACTATTTGAGGTGAGATTATCAAAACATTGGTCATTGGCGCCGGGGCAATTGGCTGCTTGGTGGGGGGACGATTGTCGCTGGCGGGACACGAAGTCACGTTGTTGGGGCGAAAATCGTTGGTGGATGCCGTTCATGCCGACGGCTTGCACCTGCGATGGCATGACGGGCGCACGGATGTCACCCGTCCGCAGGTGGTTGAAACGCTGGCGGACGTGCCCGATGCCGCATCGTTTGCGCTGGTACTGGTAACGGTGAAATCTTTTGACACGGCGGATGCCCTTGCGCCGCTGAGGGGAAAACTTTCCGCCCCGACCCGGCTGCTCTCGCTGCAAAATGGGGTGGGGAATGAGGAATGGCTGATGAAAACTTTCCCCGATGTGCCGGTTTTGGCGGGAAGCATCACCTTCCCCGTCACCATTCCGCAACCGGGGATCATCTTTATCGCCAAAGATAGCGGAGCAATTGGCATTGCGGCGGCATCCGAGACCGCCGACCCCGCGCCCGTGCTGGATGCGCTTCGGCAAGCCGGTTTCAACGCCCGGCTGTACCCCGATTTTCGCGCCATGAAATGGTCGAAATTGCTGATGAACATCATCAGCAATGCCATCCCGGCTATTTTGGACATGCCCCCGGCAGAAGCGCTGACCGACAATCGGATTTTTCAGCTGGAGATGGATGCCGTGCGCGAAACGCTGGCGGTGATGCGCGCCGCCGACATTTCCCCGGTGGATGTGCCGGGCTATCCGGTGCGCTGGTTGGCGCGGGCGATGCGCTGGCTGCCGATGCCCATCCTCCGGGCGGCGCTGAAACCGAAGATGGTCGGCGGGCGGGGCGACAAATTGCCCTCGCTGATGCTCGATTTGCGGCGCGGTCGCAACCAATCGGAAGTGAACGTGTTAAATAAAATGGTTGCCGACACAGGATTATCTTTTGGTGTGCCGACGCCGGTGAACACCACCGTCAGTGCCATCTTAAATGGAATCATCAATGGCTCAGTGAGGGGTGAGCGGTATCGGCAGAATCCGGAGGCGCTGTGGAACGCAGTGCAATCGGCGTATAAAGGGCTATCGGTTGGAGGATAAATGTTGTATTTAATTGCGTTTGCATTAATAATTTTAGCGTATTTGATTGGGTCAATCCCGATGGGGTATCTGATTGCCCGTTCGCAGGGGATTGATTTGTTGCAGTCGGGTAGTGGGAAAATCGGCGGCACAAATGTATTGCGGGCAGTCGGGCTTTTCCCCTCAATGCTCACCATTCTGGGCGACGCATTCAAAGGGTTGATTCCCACCTATGTTGCCGTGATGATTTTTCTGCCGCTTGGAATGCCCTGGGTTGCGGCGCTCACCGGCGCGGCGGCGGTTGCCGGGCACAACCACTCCATCTTTCTGAAATTTCGGGGTGGGGCAGGGGGGGTGACGGCACTCGCAACCCTGGCGGCGCTCACCTTTCCGGGTGCGCTCATTGCGGTTGGCGTTGCCATTGCGATGATTGTCGTGACCCGCTTCGCCTCAATGGCAACCTTCTCCGGTGCGGTCACCGGGTTGGTCATTCTGATAATCTTCGCGGTTTTGGGCATCACGCCGTATGCCTACATTATATACGGGGTAATTGTGGTCGGGTTGATAGGATATGCCTTGCGTTCCAACTTCCGGCGTTTGCGGTCGGGCACGGAACGGGCAATTGGCACAAAAGAAAACGACATCAAACCCCTCTCGTAAATCTACCAAAAAGGGGCGACGCTTCCATTATAAGCGTCGCCCCTTTTTTTGATTGTTGCGGCATCACACATCAAACGGCTGCCCCCGTTCCGGCGTGTGAACATTCGGTACCCCCATTCCGCGGATAGCCTCCGCCAGCGGGAACATATTTTCCGGCTCACCGTGTACCAAAAAAACGTGGCGCGGTGTTTTGGTTTTTTGCGCCTCCGCCAGCCAATTCAGCAGCGCGTTCCGGTCGGCGTGCCCGGAATATCCTTCCAGCCGGAACACCTCCGCCTGCACATCATATTTATCACCCAGAATCGGCACGGGCGATTGTCCGTCCAGTATTTTCCGCCCCAGCGTGTGTTCCCCCTGATACCCCACAAACATGATGGTGTTGCGCGGGTCTTCAATATTATTTTTCAGATGATGCAGAATGCGTCCGGCTTCACACATCCCCGAGGCGCTGATGATGATGGCGGGTTGCCGCAGGAAGTTCAGCTTTTTAGAATCTTCCACATCCCGAATGTAGCGCAAATCCTCAAAACCAAACGCATTGGCGATGTGGTTTTTCGCCATATATTTTTTTATTTCCTCATCATACACTTCGGGATGGTCTTTGAATACGCTGGTGACATTCACCGCCAGCGGGCTATCCACAAAAATATCCAATTTGGGGATTTCATGGGCATCGTGAAGTTTGTGCAGCTCGTATACCAGTTCCTGCGTACGCCCAACGGCAAAAGAGGGGATGATAATTTTTCCGCCGCGATTGAACGTTTTTATCACTTGGTCGCGCAATTCGGCGGCAGTATTTTCAATGGGGGCATGCACGCGGTTGCCGTAAGTTGATTCCATAATGATGATGTCGGCATCGCGGACGAATTCGGGGTCGCGCAGAATGGGGAGATGTTTCCGCCCGATGTCGCCACTGAACACCAGCCGTTTGTGTGTGCCGTGGTCGTCAATATCCAGCGTCACATTCGTTGAGCCGAGCATGTGTCCGGCATCTTTGAAGAGGGCTTCAACGCCGTCCATCGGGGTGAAGGGGGTATGATAATCCACGCTTTGCACCAGTTTCAGCGTGCGTTCCACATCGGATTCAGTGTAGAGCGGTTCAAACGGTTTTTTGCCCTGTCGTCTGCGTTTTTTGTTGACATATTTCACGTCATAATTTTGAATGTACGCTGAATCGCGCAGCATATAGCTAATCAAATCGCGGGTGGCGTCGGTGCACCAGATTGTCCCCTTGAAGCCGCGTTTCACCAGCGAAGGAATATTCCCGGAGTGGTCAATATGCGCGTGCGAGAGAATCAGCGCGTCAATTTCAGACGGGTCGAAGGGCATTTGACGGTTGCGCTCAAACGCAATTTTACGTCGCCCCTGATACAAGCCGGCATCCAAGAGTAATTTTTTGTTGTTCACGGTTAATAAGTGCATCGAACCGGTGACAACTTGTGCCGCGCCCCAAAATTGTAGTTCCATAATTCCTCCGTGATTATTGCGTTTGTTGCATGCATGATAGTATAAGAGAACCGGCAGTAAATTCAAATCAAATTCAAAATTTCTTGCACCATTGATTTTTACGTGCTATAATATCACATCTCTAAAGTATGCTAAGCAAAAACAGTTGGGTCATTTGTCGGGACAACATCAATTTCCGCGCGCAATGGTTGCGGCGAATAAATTTATGAAAATCTCCTCTCCCAGAAGAATAGCGCATAAATAACAAAACTGGCGAGCTGTGCCTGTCGGCACGGTCTACGTCAGTTTTGTGCTGTCTATGGGGAATTTTTATTGAAAGGAGGTGGTGCGTAGTCGTCATTCGTATTTTTGGGTTGTTTTAAGTATTCAATGCTGTTGAAGATACATTAATGTAGAAGGAGGAAACAGTATGTCTATAAAAAGACTCTTTCGGGTCTTAAGTTTAATGGTAATCTTGAGCATGGTTCTATCGCCGATGGCTGTTTTGGCGCAGGGACCCACCAACGCGGCAGTCAGCAGTTCGTCCGTGCTGGTAGAAGCGAAGGTTGCGCCGGATTTGCGTGCCGATGCCACGAAGGCAGATGACACGGTTTTGAATGTGTTCATGACCATTAAAGCCGGATTTGATGTTTCACCATTTATGATTCAATCGGTGACGCGCCCGCTCGAATTGAATGGTCAGCAGTTGGCGTTCGGTATGATTACCGCTAAAAACTTGATGAAATTGTTGGATAACGACAATGTGTTGGCGGTGCAACCAATTACCTTCGAGAAGAATGGCGCGCCCATTCCCCCCGAAAAAGACCCCGCACAACCTGTGCCGAACACCGCGGAAATGTCCGCTCGGTTGAAAGCGTTGGCAGGGAACGATGTCCCGTATGACGTGGCGGCACAGGTTGCGCCGCGCGCCGGAGACTGGCGCGACGTGCTGACCGGCACGCATCGCTCGGCGTTGGCGTGGGCAAAAGGATTCACTGGGAAGGGCGTCACTGTTGCTACGCTTGATGATGGTGTGGACTTTGCCCATCCTGATTTGCAGGGTACGTATGCTCGCATTCCCATTACCACCACAAAAATCAGTGGGACAACCAGCATTCCCGTATGGACGGCGTCAAATAACCCGTATTATGATGCCGGCGCCGGGTTGACCTGGCCCTATGTATATTCTCCCATCAGCGGGTTGTATTATGGGTATGATTACTGGTTTGGGCAAAGCAATATCGCTTTATGTGCATCCGGCAGTCATCTGATTGACACCAGCGCCACCCCAACCGTGACAGTGGTGAGCTTCGACACTGCGACCGCCGTGTTTGAACCCACTTGTAGCAGTACCGCTCCCCATACCTACACGTTTAACAATACCAGCCGCAGCGGGGTATACCATTTTGGTAGCCATCCGGATGCCAACCTGATTGCGTTGTATGGTGAACGCCCCGCGATTTTGGTGGTGGATGAAGGTCGGTTCGGGCATGCCGCCGGTGTGTATGATACCGTTTATGTTGACCTCGACAATGACTATGACTTCCGCGATGAAAAACCGATGACCATTGCATCGCCGGAAAGTTATCGTGATATCTATAATGAAAACTACGACCCCATCCCCGATGGCTTCGCCGATATTTCCGGTGGGTTGCTCTACTGGATTTCCGACGGCACAAATCCCGCCCCCGGTACCGATTGGATGTGGGATGTTGCCTACGGTCCCGATGAAGGCGCCGGTGATATTATCGGCTTGGAAGGTCCCTTCGATAGCGGTTACAGCCACGGTACGCAGCTCAGCTCGAACATTGTCGGGCAGGGGCGCATCAATGGCGACCAATGGACATTCGCCGATGTTGGCACGCCGTCCAGCGGTGTTTTGGGGCACGCGCCCGATGCCAAAGTTGTGGCGATGACCAACATTTACCGGAACTTTGCTTCCTCCAAACTTGATGGCTACCTGATGGCATCCATTGGATTGGATGGTGTTCCGAACTCCGGTGACGAAATCCAAATCACTAATAACAGCTACGGCAGTTCTGACCAAGACAATGACGGTTGGGAATATGACGGGCGTTTTGTGGCGAACTTGCAGCGAAATATCGCCCCGAACACCGTCCATATGTTCTCCACCGGGAACGGCGCACCGGGCTTCGGCACGGTTGCACCGCCGAGCGCACCGACCGGCATCGGTGTTTGCGCTTCAACCCAATATGGTTCCACCGGTTGGGATGCACCTGAGAACGCCTCGCAAATTTTGGCGAATGACATTCAGGTTTGGTCAAACCGTGGTCCCGGCGCGCGGGGTAATAATGGCGTGGATGTTTGCGCCAACGGCGCGTTTGCCGGTGGTATTGAAGCCTTGAATTACTTTGGCACCAACGGCGCACTTTCATGGAGCACTTGGGGTGGCACCAGCCGCTCGGCGCCGGTTGCGACCGGTATCATGGCGTTGATTTTCGATGCCTACAAAACCAAAAACGGCTCGTGGCCCGATTACGATACCGCCCGTGCGCTGTTGAAATCATCTGCGGACAACGTGAATTATGATACACTCGTTCAAGGCGCAGGGGTACTCAACGCGGAACGTGGGGTGATTGTTGCCAGCGGGGAATACGGGGTATATGTCACGCCCGATGAATGGAACCCCGGCGACTATCGCGGTACGGATTATCCCGCCTTTGCTCACTTGGTGAAAGCGGGTGACACGGTTACCCAGACCATCACAGTCCACAACCCCAGCAGCATTCCTGTCACCGTCAGCATTTCCGATGGTACACACAAGCTTATCGGTAGCAGCTCGTTCACGATGACCAGTTCACCGGTGAGTGAGGAAAGCAGCTACACCTTCAATGCACCGCAATATCTGATGCAAATTGATAGCATGATTCCTGCGAACACAGACCTGTTGCTGTTGCGGGCGAATTTCCCGTTTGACCAGTTCGATGCGGACGCAAATTACTCGCGTGACCAAAATTGGCGGGTGATGGTTTACAACTGGACTGACAACAACAACGATGGCAACTTGTGGGAAGATACCAACATGAATGGGACGGTGAACTTCACCAAAACCACCTGTACCCAAATTGATGGCTTCAGTTGTGTTGACCCCAGTAGTGAAATTGACCCCGGCGAATATGTGCGCTTTATGTACCATCGCTCATACGCTAACAACCACCAAACTTGGGTGCATGACCCGCTGTCTCGCATGGCTGATGGTCTGTTCCTCGGTCTCCAGCATCCGAACACCTCAAGCAGTATTGACACCACCGACCACACCTTCCAAATGGACTACTATCAGGTGCAGGATAATGCGTGGTTGTCGGAAAGCACCAATTCGTTGGCAGTCCCGGCAAACAGTAGCGCAACTTTTGTAGTGACGCTCAACGTGCCGGCTAACGCATCAACCGGTATTTATGAAGCCGGCATCTACGTGGATGACCCCGGACACGGACCGCACGCGGCAAACACCGCCGTTATCCCCGTGGTCATTAATGTGGCGGAAGACTTCGCCGTTGGCAGCAACACCACACTGGCAGGTATGGATGCCTATGACAACAGTGTGTTGTACAATAACGCCGGCGTCAACGGAACAAATGACTGGTCGTGGCGCGCAGAATCCGGTGATTGGCGATTCTTCAGTCTGGATGTCACCGGCACGCCTGCCCCCTGCTCCGCATTCCTGATGAAAACCGAATGGGATGATGCCAACCCGACAGATATTGATACTCTGGTGATGGGTCCCACCAAAGACCCGTTCTCCAACGGCACGGCGAACCCCAATGATGGTGCATCAAGCTTGCGCAATCAGCTCTGTGGGTTGGGTTGGTTCAGCTATGATTGCTGGCTCACCGGTTCATTCTACGGTGCGTTTGTGTGGCAAGACCAAGCCTACTTTGGACCCTACAGCCTCTCGGTGCTGGGCGGCAGTCCGAATAGCTATCTCGGTAGCGGTACATGGAAATTCAACACCTCCAGTGGCGGCAATGTGGATTGGGTCGCGGCACCGATTCAGGAAGGTTTACACACCGTTGCCATGCACAACGTTTTGTTCAGCGGCGATAAATTCTCTGTACCGTTCACTACGACCGTTTCCAGTGTGAGTTTGGCGAAAACTGGTGACGCCCTCGCGTCCGGCTCATCATCCGCCTTTGCGGGAACGTTAGAAATCACCACCACTGCCGACACCGGCTTGGTAACCATGACCTTCACTTCCGGGATAGATTTGACCGGGTTGACCGTCAAAACCACCGGCTTGGGCGGACCGAAGGTGTACTCGAACCAAACTGTCACGCAGGACAGCGACCAAACCGCCAGTACCAACCCGTTTGATGAAGCGGATGGATTCCATAACTATGACTTCACCATCGCCGATGGTGCGAAGCTGGTGGTGAATACCGAAAACGCCGCCACCAATGACATTGACCTCTTCATCTTCTACGATGCCGGAAACGACGGCTTCACTTGGAGTGACTTGGTCGGTTCGTCTACGACAGGGACATCCGATGAAATCGTGACGGTTATCAACCCCGCCGATGGTAATTGGCGTGCCAGCGTCCACGGGTGGGATGTGACCGGTGGCGGCACGTATGACCTGCGCATCTTCGCCGTGCAGGGGACAGAT
>JAJRSQ010000391.1 GCA_024278725.1 Chloroflexota bacterium | reverse complement strand
CGACCGTATCCCCATCCCGCCCGATGCACCGCCGATTGTGGGCGCGGTGAACCATTATGAAGCCACCATCCTCATCCAAAACTCAATGCGAATGGAACTGACGTCGCCCACCTTCGCCGTGAACGCCCTCAACGCCACCGAACAAACCGTGAACATCGACCCCGGCTCGGAGCCGACGCTGTGGGCGTGGACGGTGGTCGCGCCGGAAGCGCCGGGTTTGCACGTGCTGGTGGTGCAGGCATTCTTGGGCGCGGACAGCGCGCCGGTCTGGACGCGCTCGTTTCAGGTGGAAGTGGTCAGCGCGGATGCGCTGAAAGATACGCCGTTTCTCGAATCATCGGGGGGAAAAATCATCATCGGCGCGGTGACGACCATCATCGCCGCGCTGATTGGGCTGTTCGGCACGCTGGTGGGCAAAGGAATCATCCTCAAGCCGAAGGATGGATAGCTTCGGGCAATACTCTCACAGCATTTTAACCATCACATCTACGATTTGTGGGGTTTCGGTGAATCCAAAACGGCGATAGAGACGCTGCGACGGTAGATTATCGACCTGAGTATTGAGGGTGATGGTGCGCACGCCCCGCGCAATCAATGCCTTCATCGCGCCGTGGAGCATTTGTGCCCCCACCCCCTGCCCCTGAAACTTCGGATGGGTTGCCAGCCGGGTCAAATGCCCGTGGTCGCCGTACATATCGCACCATTCGTATGCCACAATGTCCCCGTCAATAATCCCCACGTTGAACGACACCGCCCCGCCGAGCGCGTCTTTAAATGCAGTGCGCGGTTTTCGCCACGTGGGTCCGAAGGCAATTTTATCGAGCGCGAGCAGCGCGGGCAATTGCGCCAAATGTCCGGGAACGATTTCCAGCTTGGGGTGAGGGGAGATGGTCGGCAAAGGCTGGAAACGCCATTCAAAGGTCACAATCTGACTTTCGCTGAAAAAACCGTAAGCGGGGAGCAAATCGGTGAGCCACTGCGCGGGTCCAATCTGCATCACAAATTTGAGGTTTTGGGCGCACAATTCCCGCTCGATGGCGGGTAGCAGCAAATCGAGCATCGGCGCGATGGCGCTGTTGTCATGAATGGCGAGCGTCAGCAGCAAACCAGCGTCCGGCGGTTGCGGCTCTACCAGCGTGAACGCGCGCACCGTCACGTCATCTTCCACCAGCAACCCGACGCACGAGCGCAAACGAGATTCAATTTCCGGCGGCATCAATCGCGTGTGTACCGCCCAATTGTTTTCCATCAATGTTTGAATGGCGCGGGCATCGTGACGGGTCGCTTTGCGCACCGTCGCGTGCCGGGGAGATTTCAGAATCACGGACGCTCCTTTTTGGGTTTCAGCGGTCAGCTTTCGGCGGTTGGTGACACGCCGCTAACCGCCAACTGACCACCGGAAAAGGATTCTATCCCCCAACCGACCGAGTGGCAAGTTTTGCCCGCCACCTTTTACATTTTCCCCCATTTTTTTACAGTTCGATAAAATTCTGTTAACACCACCGTGCTATGCTGAAGTCAGAATTATCAATCAACCTAATTTGATGGAGGTAAAAAATGTTTAAGAAGATGATTTTGGCGGTGACCATGATGATGATTGCGGTGATGGGGTTTGCATCGGTGGCGAGTGCCGACACGGTGAGCGGCTATGGCTGGCTGAAGGCGACGGGTGCGGGAGTGGCGACACTCAAGCTGACCGGCTCGGTGGCGATTACCGGACACGGGGCGGGCATCATTTACATCAAAGGCGCGGAGGAAGTGCGCGCGGAAGGTTGGGGCAGACGCACCAATTTGAACAACGGCGATGTGATTTTGCGCGGCTATCGCGGCAAAGTGACCATCACTGGCGAACGGATGTCGGTGCGGATGGTGGGCGGCAAAATAGACTTTGTGGCGCACGGGTTCGGCACGGCAACCCTCAAAGGGCGCGGCGAATATCGCACCCGCAACGGGGTCGGCATTTGGAGCGCGGACGGGACAACGCTCAGCGTCGGGGAAGCGGTGACGGCACAGTAACCGCAGCGTATCTCCGGGGGTACGGTTGAAAGAATTGGGTAATGGCACTGAACAAGTGATACGTCATTGCGAGGGCGTAGCCCGAAGCAATCTCCGTACCCCACCGATAGGGATTGCTTCGCCTTCGGCTCGCAATGACAGTAACAATTGAACCACTACAAAAAAGGCAGGGACACGATGCACTGTGTCCCTGCCGCGTTTTTAAACGCCGTTGAGTTCTTTAATCGCCAACGGCAGCAGCGACGGCAAATCGCCCGCCACAACCCCCGCCGACCAGAATTTTTCGCGGGCGAGTTCCCCCGCCAGCCCGTGCAGATACGCGCCGGCACACGCCGCGTCAATCGTCAAAATCCCCTGCGACAGCATACCGGCAATCGCGCCCGCCAGCACATCCCCCGACCCCGCCGTTGCCAGCGCGGGGTTGGCGAAAGGCAGCACCGACAGCGCACCGTCGGCATCGGCTATCACCGAAAATGCCCCTTTGTACACCACCGCCGCGCCCCATTTGCGCGCCATTTCGGGCACAATTTCCAACCGATGCGCTTCCAGTTCCGCCACAGTTTTGCCCGTCAACCGGCTCATTTCGCCGGGATGGGGCGTCAAAATAGTTTCGGGCGGCAACAGTTGCCACCATTCGGGAATTTTTGCCAGCAGATTGAGCGCGTCGGCGTCCAGCACCAGCGGCAAATGCGCCGGAAAATCCTTCAGAAGTGCCATCAGAAAATCCGCCGTGCCCGCCGCCTGCCCCAACCCGGGACCCACCAGCACCGCCGAATAGCCCGACAATTTTTCGGACAATGTTTTCATCGCGTCCGCCGCGATGCCGCCCGTTTTTTCCGGCAGGGGGATGAAAGTGGTCTCCGACACGTGCGCCGCAACCATCGGCTGGACGGAAGCGGGCGTGGCGACGGTGACCAGTCCCGTGCCCACTCGATACGCCGCCTGCGCCGCCAGCGCGGGCGCGCCGACGAAGTTCAGCGAACCGGCGACAATCATCGTTTTGCCGAAAGAACCTTTGTGCCCCCAGGCGGGACGCGGCGGAATCATCTCCGACACATCCACCGGCGTCAAAAGTTGCGGCAAATCCGCGGGAAAATCCGTCTCTGCAATTTCAATATCGGCGATGATTAAATGCCCCACGAATGCCGCACCGGGAAAAAGTACCTGCCCGCGTTTGGGCGCGGCAAAGGTCACGGTCATATCGGCGGGGAGAGTCAACGGGTCAACCGCGCCGGTATCGGTATACAAGCCCGACGGGGTATCCACCGCGACCACCACGGGTCCGATTTCGCCCTGTTTCGGCGGGTCGAGGGGGTCAATCAGCGCGGGGAATTCCGACACGCGCCGGGCGTCCACCACTTCGCGCACAATGGTCATCAGCGCCGCCAAATCGCCGCCGATGGGGCGGGAAACGCCCGTGCCGAGCAGCGCATCCACCACGATGGCGCTGTTTTCCACAAAACTTTTCAATTGCTCGCCGTTGGGGTCATCGTGCCAAAAAACCACCGGCAGCCGGTATGCCGCCAGCCGATGCCAATTCGGGTCGGCGTCGAGGTTTTTTCGTTTCCAGACATACACCGACACCGCCGCGCCGAGGTCGGTGAGATAGCGCGCCGCCACCAGCCCGTCGCCGCCGTTGTTGCCCGGACCGACCAGCACCAGCACCCGCCGCGCCGTCGCGCCGAACTGCTCATCAATCGCTTCCGCCGTGGCGCGCCCGGCATTTTCCATCATCGCGTCATAACTCAGCCCGTGGGCATTGGCGGTATCCTCCGCCGATTTCATTTCCGCCGCTGTGACCAGATTCACTGTTTACCCCCGGTTTTCGCCCACAAAATGCCCGCCGAAACGCCGAGCGCAACACCCAACACGCCCGCCGCCAGCACCGCGCCCAACGCGCCCGGTTTTTCGGGGATGGGGTCATCTGCGGACGGGAAACGACGCTCGTTCAAATAATCCGCCAGCGTGGCAGCCGCTTTTTTCTGTAAAAATGGACTGAACACCCGCAGAACCGTGGCGGCTTGCTGAAGCGCAGCTTCTTTTTCCATCATTTCCTCCGCCGAAAGAGTTTTTTCACGCGCATTGCCAGCGCGAAGGTGAGCCCCGCCGCCGCGCCAAAAGCGAGGGCGGCAGTGGTGTCGAACATCGGCTTGATTTCTCCGTCCACCCGTCCGGCGACCAGAAAAACCACGTTGCTGTTGGAAACTTTGACGCGCCCGGCAAACGCCGCCATCACCGCGCTTTGGTCAATGGTGATTTTTTGTTGCGCCACCACCGCCTTGCTCGCCGACTGGTCGAGCGTGACATCGCCGCTGGCAATCACCGCGCCCACCGAACCGGCGTTCACGGAAACGTTGTCGCCGTGAATCAACGCCGCCCCGCCCCGGCTCATCGAGACGGTTTCAGCGTCCACCTGCACCATCCCGCCCTGCCGCACGGTCACTTCCCGCGCGGAAATTGTTTGCGCGACGCCCTGCCGCAGAATCATCTTTTCCGCCGAAACGGACTGCACGCTACCCTGCACAATTTCCACCGTGTCGGCGCGGATGTCGCGCGCACCGGCGCGGGTCAGCACCACCGAATCGGCGGTGACATCGTTCACATCTGTATTTTCAATTGAAATTTTTCTTTCGTTTTCAGCCATCATTTGCCCCGTTTCCGGTTATTTCAACCCTTCAATTTCCGTGCGCAACCGCCCGAAGGTCTTTTGCGCTTCGGTCAATTCCGATTTACTCTCTTCCAGTTTTGCCCGTTCCGCCCGCACAAAACGGGTGTACGGCGCAATCGCATCGTTGACGCGCTGAAGACTCTGTTTCAATTCTTTTTCAAATTGGGTGGTCATCGAATTCATCAAATTGATGCGCAGTTCCGCAATCCGTTCCGCCAAATCACGTTTGGCGCTGCGGCGTTTGGCGGGGATGATGAACAGCCCCAGCGCGGCAATCACACTGGCGGCAATAACGCCGGTCACATCGGCGGCGGCGGTGGTGGCAATCGCCGTGATGACCGCCCCCAGCCCGATAGCGCCCACTTCCACCATCGCCGATTGCGCCACCGCGCGCTGTGCGCCTTCGGCAATCTGTTGCGCCTCATATGATTTG
>JAJRSQ010000390.1 GCA_024278725.1 Chloroflexota bacterium | reverse complement strand
GGACGCTGATGGATGGCGCGGATGATTTTTTTCGGGTGGATCGTCGTTTTTTCGCCATAAAAAGATAGCACAAATGTTTTTGACATTATAACATAAATCCAATGGATGGGGAAGCGTGATATTGATTGAAGCACGGCTGTTGTCTCGAACCGGGCGGATAAAAAAACAGAGGGATGGGCGGTACCGAGACCGTCATCCCTTTACGCGCCATCCCGTTACGGGGAGAAATCGGAAAAGTTACTTTTTGATAGTCTCCTTCTTGGGTGTTGTTGCAAAATAGACGTTGAATTTACCGCGAAGCCGCCAAGGTCACAAAGCAAAAAGATGGGGAAACAAAAAAACTTGGGGCTCAATCAGAATCCGGGGGGAATTTATACAATGTCATTGCGAGGCGCGTTTTTTGCGCCGAAGCAATCTCTGTGAACGTCAGTGGAGATTGCTTCGCTTCGCTCGCAATGACAAACCCCCTGAATTCCCAAAGAACCAAACTTGGTTTTCTTTGCGCCTTTGCAGTTCATTCCGGCACAATGGCAACTCGCAACACTCAACGGGGAGACTACCTACTTTTTCAGGGCGAGTAATTTCCAGCCGGCGGGTAACAGCAGTGCGGCGAAAATCAATTTGGCAATATCGCCGGGGATGAACGGATACAATCCTGCCGCCAGCGCGTTTTGCCCGCCGACGAATTGCGCCAGCCATGCCAAGCCCGAAAAGTAGATGGCGGCATTGCCCGCCAGCATCGCGGCGACGGTGCTGAGGGCATTGCGGTCCCATCCGCGTTCTGCCAGCCAGCCGACGGCGTATGCCGCAACGACGAATCCGGCGAGATAGCCGCCTGTGGGACCCGCCAGCACTGCGGGACCCGCCAATCCGCCGGCGAATACCGGCATCCCGGCGACACCTTCCGCCAAATATGCCAGCACCGCCATACTCCCGCGTGAACTCCCCAACAATGCCCCGATGAGCAGCACGGCGAGCGTTTGCCCCGTCACCGGAACCGGGCTGAACGGCAGATAGATGGTCAATTGTGCCATCAGTGCGATGAACAACGATGCGCCCGCGACCAGCGCGAGGTCATACAACACGGCGCGGGTGGCGGTTTTGGGGCGAAATACATCTGCTTGGGTTAAAATGGTCATGAAGAGTCTCCTAGATTTTGGTGTTTCACTGATGTTACGCAGTTAAAGATTTGACAGAGTAAGACTATTGAAATTATTGTGAAAAATATGCAATTTTAGATATTCCCCATCCCCCCTGTGTCCCCCCTTCCCGCAGGGAAGGGGGGAGTGAGAGAGAGAGCGAGGGGGCTTTGCCCCCTCGCTCACCCCTTTTGTTCCCCCTCCCCCAAATTTGGGGGAGGGGGTCAGAGGGAGGGGGCAAAATTCACAACCTTGCCAAATCTTAAACCGCATAAGATGAGTGTTTCAATTTGAGCGAATTACACTTCCAACACTACCGGAAACACCATCGGACGGCGATGGGTTTGCCGGTAGAAAAATCCGGATAAAACTTCGTGGATGGTTTCGCTGATGGTGTCCGGATGCGCGCTCCGACCGAGATTCGCCAGCGTTTCCACCACGATTTCAGCCGCTTCATCCAGCATCATTTCGCTGTCTTTCATGTACACAAAGCCCCGTGAAACCAAATCGGGACCGTCCACCAGTTCGCCCGTATTTTCATCAATGGCGATGACACAGGTCACAAAACCGTCGCGCGACAAATTGTGACGGTCGCGCAGCACAATACTGCCGATGTCCCCCACGCCAAGCCCGTCCACAAAGACGTGCCCCGCCGGAACGGTCTCGCGGAGGTAGGCATTCTCTTCATAAAGTTCAATCACTTGCCCATTTTCGGCAATCAACGTTTTTTGCGGCGGCGGGTCAATTTCATCTGCCAATTGCCCGTGCAGAACCAGCATGCGGTATTCCCCCTGCGCGGGGATGAAAAATTTGGGGCGGACGAGGGAGAGCATTTTCTTTTGCCCTTCTCGGCTGGCGTGCCCGGAGACGTGTACCGGCTTGATGGCTTGATAAATCACGTTCGCCCCGCGCCGGAACAGATTATCGAGCGTGCGATGCACCAGCTCTTCATTGCCGGGGATGGTGGTGGCGGAAATGATGACCGTGTCGCCCGTCATAATGTCCACGTTGTTGTGTTCGCCGTTCGCCATACGCACCAGCGCGCTGTTGCGCTCGCCCTGTGTGCCCGTGCAGATGATGGTCACGCGCGAGTCGGGGAGATTGTTCACCCGGTCAACCGGTACAATGATGTCATCGGGGATGGTCAGGTAGCCCAAATCGCGGGCAATGCGGGTATTGTCGATGATGCTGCGTCCGACGAAAATCACTTTCCGGTCGTGCGCCATTGCCAAATCAATTGCCATTTGGATGCGATAAATATTTGAGGCGAAGGTGGCGACGATGATGCGCCCTTTGGCATCGCTGAAAATTTCATCTAAATTTTGCGCCACCATCTCTTCCGAGGCGGTGTAGCCCAGCCGCTCGGCGTTGGTGCTGTCAGAGAGCAGCGCCAGCACCCCCGCATCGCCCAGCGTGCGCAAACGGTCTTCATCCACGGTGATGCCGCTGTACGGTTGCGGGTCGAATTTGTATTCCCCGGTATGCACCACAATTCCCACCGGGGTGTGAATGACAAAACCGGCGGCATCGGGGATGGAATGGCTCACCCGGAACGGCTCCAGCGTGAAGGGTCCCACGGTGATGGTGTCGCCATCGGCGATGGTGAGCAGGTCAATATCCTTCGCGGAAAGTCCCGGCGTGCGTTTGAGTTTGTTTTTGATGAATGCGCAGGTCAATTGGGTGGCATAAATCGGTACATCCAATTGTCTGATGACGAAAGGAATGGCGCCGATGTGGTCTTCATGCCCGTGGGTGATGAAGATGGCTTTGAGTAAATTCGGGTTTTGTTGCAGATAGGTGATGTCGGGGATGACCAGATTGATGCCGGGCATATCGCTGCCGGGGAACATCAAGCCGCAATCAACCATAATGGCTTCCCCGTCATATTCCAGCAGGGTCATATTTTTTCCAACTTCCCCCATACCGCCCAGAGGAATGATTTTCAGTGGAATGGTCACATAAAGCTCCTTTTTTGAGTGGTGCGGCACGAACAGTGGAAAGATGGCGAGACAATCTCCCCGTCTTTCCGTTGTTCGCACCGCAATGAATGAAGATTTGTTGAATAGTGGGGATTGCTTCAGCCCTACGGGCTTCGCAATGACACCCCTGTACAGTTACGATTTTAGAACCTATCCGAAAAATGGTGCTACATTTCAATCGTGAATAACACGAATGGACGAATATCACGAATTTTTATTGATGATTGGTGATATTCGTGATTTTATTGTTTTCAACGCCACCGGATTTTACGGATAGATATTTAAAGGGTTGATGGCAAAATGGTGAAAGAAGCCAGCCGTTTGAACAGCGCCATCTGCTGTATTTTGAAGTGGCGATGGAACGCGGGGTCGTTGAGGGCGGGGCTGGTCATCAATATTGCGTCTTCATGGTCTCGATAGTAGTTTTTCCGATAGCCTACCTCCGAAAAGTTGTATTTTTCATAAAGTGCCCGTGCGGGATGGTTCGAGGTGCGCACTTCCAGCGTCACCGTTCCCGCACCCAAAGAGATGGCGCGGGCAATCACATTCACCAGCAACAACTCGCCGATGCCTTTGCCGCGCACGACGGGGTGGCTGACAATGGTTCCCAGATGCACCTGATCCACAAAGTGCCACATGGCGGCATAACCGATGATGCGGTCGGCAAAAGTGACCACATCCAGAAATGCCTGCTCGTTGTCCAATGCCTGCCGGTATGCAATCTCGTCCCACGGGGTGGCGTATGATGCCCGCTCGATGGTCATCACGTCCGGCAAATCGGCGGCGGTCATCGGGCGGAGTTTCAAGTTTGACCTTTTCAGTTCAAAAGCTTCAGTTTCAGGTTCCAAATTTCCAACTATTCGCCCGGGTTTTTCATATACAGCGGCGACAGCTCGCTGAGGTTGCCGGATGCGCCCGCCGCCAGTTTCGCCGCGCCGAGTTCCGCCAGCACAGCGGGGCGTCGCACGCGGTGTGCCGCGCCGACCACCCGCGCGAGCCCATGACTCTCGGTGCGAAGTGTCTCCGCTTCGGCGGCGGAAAGTTCGCCCGCCACCCATGTCGGTTCGGTGATGGATGCCGCCAGCTCGGCGGCGGTGACGATGCGCGGCGCAGATATTTCCCCCCAATGGTCATTTTGCCGGGCATATTCGGTGACGATGAGCCGTTTGCGTCCCGCCCGCACAATCGCCAGCACGGGCAAAGATTGGTGTCGCCACGGATGCGCGGTGATGTCCGGCGCCGAGATGCCGACGGTGGGGGTGTGGTGTGGCAACGCCAGCCCTTTGGCTATTGCCACGCCGATGCGCACGCCGGTGTATGAGCCTGGTCCGACGCAGACCGCGATGCCGTCCAACTCGGCGGGGGAGACGGCAACGCGTGCCAGCAGGGCGTGCAATCGCGGCGAAAGTTCCACGGTGTGGTTGCGCCCCGCGTGCCAGATTTCTTCAGCCAGCACGGTATCCGCATGTAATATCGCCAGTCCGGCAACTTCGGTGGCGGTATCAATGGCAAGAATCATTCCAGAATTTCCACGGTGTCGGGCAGTTTGGGAACCAGACACAGAAATTCGTACGGTTCATCGCCCAGCGCCTCGTACCAGTGGGGCGTGCCGGCGGGAATGTACAGCGCGGTGTTGGCTTCCACTTCAAAAACGTCATCGCCAATGCCCACCCGCGCCCGTCCGCGCAACACAAATTGCTCGTGTTCCACGGCGTTGGTGTGTTTGGGCATGCCGCCGCCCGGTTCCATGATGAAACGGCGCATGGCAAAATTCGGGGCTTCATCAGGGCTGATGAGCACTTGGATGGACGTTTTGCGCGCCGATGTCACCGGGTTGACGGGCATTTCATCCGGTTTGCGGATTGGTTGGCTCATAGCGTTTCTCCTTTTCCCATAAAAGTTGCAATTGTGAAATTCGCGCCGTCGCACCTGCGCCCGTGGCGCAAATGGTGATGCGGCGTTCGGTTTCTGTCAGGTGGTGCAGGTCGATGGTGATGACTTCTTCCGGCAAATCGTCGGGGATGCGGTTCGCCCATTCCACCAGGCACACCCCGTCGGTGTAAAAATAATCATCCAACCCCAGCGTTTCCGCCTCGGCGGCGGTGGTTAGTCGGTAGAGGTCAATATGGTAGCAGGGTAATCGCCCTGCATACTGATTGACGAGCGTGAAGGTGGGGCTATTGATGACCTCATCGTCCGGCACGCCCAATCCGCGCCCGAAGCCCTGCGCGAATCGTGTTTTCCCCGCGCCCAAATCGCCCGTGAGCGCGATGGTGTCGCCGGCGTGGGCGATGGTTCCCAGCAGAAACCCCAAACGGCGGGTTTCGTCCTCGCTGTGGGTGGTGATGGTGTAAATGGGTTGAGTGGGCATGCCGGTGCAGTCAACTCCTTCTGTGCCGATTGCCTCCATTATACAGGTTTCAGGGCAGACCTCAAAACTTCGGGGATAATCAAAAAACGCGGTTGCGCCCTTGACGCAATCGCGTTTCAGCGGAGACGGCGCTTCGGTCAGCCCACAAAACGGTAGCCGAAGCCGCGCTCGGTGAGCAGGTGTTGGGGATGGTTCGGGTCGTCCTCGATTTTTTTGCGCAGATGCCACACATAGCGCCGGATGTAGCCGGTGTCGTCCGCGTATTCCGGTCCCCAAACGGCAGTGACCAGTTGCATTTGGGTGAAGACGGTGTTGGCGCGTTTCATCAGCGTTTCCAGCAGACGGTACTCGGTGGGGGTCAGCGAGATGGGTTTGCCGTGTTTGGTTGCTTGACACCGGTCCGGGTCGAGTTCAAACGGACCGCACACAATGCTCCTGCCCGCGCTTTCCGGGGAGATGGTTTTTCCGGTGCGGCGCAACACGGCTTCAACGCGGGCAACCAGTTCCGCAAAGCTGAATGGTTTGGCGATGAAATCGTCCGCGCCCAGCCGAAAGCCCTCCAGCCGGTTCGGCTCGTCGCTTTTGGCGGTGAGGAAGACAATCGGCACGTCGGTCAGTTCGCGGATACGGCGGCACGTTTCCCAGCCGTCCATACGGGGCATCATCACATCCAGCAGGATGAGGTCGGGGTGGCGGTCGAAGAGTATTTTCAACCCGTCCATACCGCTTTCGGCGTGCAATACCTGAAAATCCGAATCTTCCAGATATTGCCCCAACAATTTATGCAGAGACGGGTCGTCATCAATTAAAAGGATCGAGTATACTTTCATCTTCCAGCTCATAAATTACAGGAACGCTGACAAAAAATGTAGAGCCTTCACCGGGGACGCCGGTGCTTTCCACCCATATTTTTCCGCGTTGAGCTTCGATGAGTTTGCGGCAGAAGTACAAACCCAACCCATGCCCGTAAACTTCGCGGTTATTGTTGTTATTGGCGCGATAAAATTGCTTGAAAAGATGTTTCTGGGCGTAGGTCGGAATGCCCACGCCGGTATCATGCACGGCAATGATGATGTCATCCCCCGATTGTTCGGCTGAAACGGTGATGTTTCCCCCGTTGGGTGAATATTTGATGGCGTTATCCACCAAATTGATGATGACATCCGCAAGATGGACTTCGTCCGCCCAGGCGGCGGGCAGGTTTGACGGCACATGGACGGCGATTGTGTGCTGTTTGTTGGTATGGATGCGGCTATTAATGAGCGTGCGCAAAAACGGTTGCAGGGCGATGGGTCCGGCGATGGGTTCCAGTTTTCCCGTTTCCAGCAACGACACATCCAGGATGTTTTTCACCAGATGGGTGAGCCGGGCACTTTCATCGCGCAGAATATCCAGCACCGCTTGCTTGCGCTCCGGCAATTTGTCCTTGTGGCGGGCAATCAGTTCGATGCCGCCGTTGATGTTGGTGAGCGGGGCGCGCAGTTCATGCGACACCAGCGAAACGAAATCGGATTTGAGGTCATCGAGCGCCTGCAATTCTTTGTTGGCATCTTCCAGCGCCTGATTTTTTTCGCGCAATTCGGCGGTGCGTTCCGCCACGCGCAACTCCAATTGGAAGTTCATCTCGTAAATTTGTGCGTTGGCAATTTCCAATTGTCGCTGATTGTCGCGCACCCAGCGCAAAACCAGCCACACCGAAACAGGTCCAACAACGCCGAAAATAGCCATCTCCGAGATAAATGCTGGAGAGATGCTATTGTGTTCATATATAATGTGTTCCCCCATCTCGAAGCCGGTTGCCATAAAGAACAAAATGATGGGTAACACCCACTGAACAATGGTCAGAACTTTGATGATGGAATGTCGTTTGTGGATTTCTTCAGCCATACATACCATTAATCTCCCTTAAAGGTAATTCTATTATAAGCACAGATGTTACGAGAAATCAAGTGACACAGTGACGCTTGGTCATCATTTTGACATGATTGAGACATTTTAGATACACGTATCGGACATTGACATGATAGTATAAAAGGGCAGGAAAAATTTCACACTCATTTCAACTCGGAGGGAGAAATGAAAAAATCATTTGTAGTACTTGTTGTATTGGTAGCGGTACTGGCTCTGGTGTTGACCGCTTGCGGTCAAAGTGCCACTGCCCCCACGAAGGAAGCGGCGCAGCCTCAGCCGACGACTGCCCCCGCTGAACCCACGAAAGCCCCGGTTGAACCCACCCAAGCCGCCGCAGAACCAACTGCCGCCCCGGCGATGGAATTGGACGGCGACGGCGCACGCGGTGGTCGGCTGTATGATGCGTGGTTTGAGGAATTAGGCGTTGATGTTCCTGACGGCGACCAACCATTATGGGCGACCCAAAGCTTCAACACCCGCAGTGGCGAAGATACCTGGCGCTGTAAAGAATGTCACGGCTGGGATTACAAAGGCGTTGACGGTGTGTACAGCAGCGGTTCGCACAAAACCGGCTTCACCGGCTTGTGGGATGCCATCGGCAAAGGTCAGGCATATGTTTTGGGCGCGCTGAAAGGCGAAACCAACCCCGACCACGACTTCAGTGCCTACTTGGATGAACAAGACCTCATTGATTTAACCGTTTTCCTGACGGTGGAAGCGGTGGATGATGACATCTTTGTGGGTGCGGACAAAAAAGCATTGGGCGGCGATATTGACCAGGGGAAAGAATTGTTCGATACCTGTGCCGATTGTCACGGTCCTGAGGGGCTGGCGCTCAACTTCGGTTTTGACGAAGGCGAATCGGAATACGTGCCGACGATTGCGCAGGATAACCCCTGGGAACTCCTGAACAAAATGCGCTACGGTCAACCCGGCGAAGATGAGATGCCCTTTGCGCTTGACCTCGGCTGGTCGCTGGACGAGCAAATGTCCGTGCTGGCGTATCTCCAAACGCTGCCCACGGCAAACCCCGTTACCGAAGGCGGTCGGTTGTATGACAAATGGTGGAAAGCCATGTCCATCGATCCTCCTGAAGGTGACCAACCGTTATGGGCAACCCAAAGCTTCAACACTCGCAGCGGCGAAGATACCTGGCGCTGTAAAGAATGTCACGGCTGGGATTACAAAGGCGTTGACGGCGTGTACGGCTCCGGCTCGCACAAAACCGGCTTCCCCGGTATCTGGGACGCGCAATCTATGTCTGCTGAAGAGTTGACCGCTTGGCTCGACGGTTCCAAAAATGCCGACCACGATTTCTCGCAATATCTGGACGAAGAACGAATTAACCAGCTCGTTGCCTTCATTCAAGACGGTTTGATTGACAAATCGGCGTTCATCAATGATGACAAAACCATCAAAGGTGGCGACATTGACCGGGGTAAAGAATTGTTCGGCGAATGTGCCGAGTGCCACGGCGACGATGGCAAGCAGATTAACTTCGGTGATGAAGATGAAACCGAATACGTGGGAACCATTGCCAATGATAACCCGTGGGAATTCAGCCACAAAGCGTTCAACGGGCAACCCGGCGCATTGATGCTCATCGGCGGCAATTATGGGTTCACCTTGCAAGACCTGATTGACATCACCGCTTACGCTCAAACCTTACCGACCAAGTAAAAAACATTTGAAACCTGCAACTACATAGCTTGATTGTGCCGCCCCCTCGTAAAACAGGGGGCGGACACGTACAGGGCGCAAGGTGTACCACAATTCACAAAACCTAATTCCGCCCTGAAAAATACTATCCTCCTGAAATCGGAGAAGAAACCATGAAGGAAAAATTTATACTCATTATGCAGTACGGACTCATTGCTTTGGCGGCGGTGGTGGTATTTGGCGCAGTGAGCCTGCTCTCCCCTTCCACCTCCGTCCATGCGTTGCCCGAATTTGCCGCCCGTACCGGCGAAGGGTGTGGCACGTGCCACGTCTCGCCCGGCGGCGGCGGTCCCCGCACTCTGCGGGGGATGCTCTGGGCGGCACGCGGCAAGCCCGATGCCGTCCCGCAACTGCCGAACGTGCTTCTCGCGCCCGGCGTGGAAGACGGCGCGGAACTGTACGACATCGCTTGCGCCGCTTGTCACGGGGCAAAAGGGGAAGGGCTGTTCGGGGCGCAACTTGCCAGCACCTCTTTGAAACCGTCCAAAATCAAATCAACCATCAACCGTGGGCGTGAACGAAGCGGGATGCCCCCCTTTGACGGACAATTCTCAGACACACAGCTTGACGCATTGGTGAATTACGTTGCCGGGCTGGCGAGCGGCGCGGTACAATCCCCGCCCGACAGCTATCCGCTGGAATCCGGTGTGCTGAAATGCACCACCAATTCAACGCTGGTTACGTGTGGAGGAAATTAAGATGAAACCACTATCACGACGACAATTTCTGAAAGTA
The DNA here is from genome assembly GCA_024278725.1 of Chloroflexota bacterium. Taxonomy (GTDB): domain Bacteria; phylum Chloroflexota; class Anaerolineae; order 4572-78; family 4572-78; genus JANTHQ01. The sequence continues at coordinate 11,194 of JAJRSQ010000390.1, read as the reverse complement.
TCGGCGACGGCTGCCGGAACGACTGCGGTGGTGGGGGGATTGCAAGCCGCACTGAACGCGACCCCCGTCGGCGCCGGTTCATCGGGCTGGCTCACGCCGGTGGGCGAAGAACATATCGTCACCTCTGTGTGTTCGCTGTGTCCTGCGGGCTGTGGTCTGCTGGGGCGAGTGGTGGACGGGAAGCTGGTAAAGCTGGAAGGAAACCCGATGCATCCCGTCAATCAGGGTTCGCTGTGCCCTAAAGGGCAGGCAGCGCCCGAACTGCTCTACAATCCCGACCGTCTGACCGGTCCCATGCGTCGCACCGGCGACCGGGGCAGCGGACAGTGGGAATTGGTGTCTTGGAAAGAAGCCATCAACACCATCGCCCAAAAACTGAACGACCTCCGCGCCGCCGGACACCCCGAACAAGCCGCCTTTCTTTACGGCGAAACACGCGGTCAAATGCGCCCCCTCATTGAACGCTTCATGCAGGCGGTGGGGTCGCCCAATGCCATCTCTCACGACAGTTTGAACATCGAAGCGGTAAAACTGGCGATGCTGTACACGCAGGGCGTGTACGATTTGCCTGCATATGATATTGAAAACAGCCAGTATATTCTGGCGTTTGGCGCAAACCTGCTGGAAGGCGGACGCAATCCGCAGCGCACCATCATCGGGCAGTCATATTTCCGACGCGGGCGCGCCAATCGGGGCAAAATTGTGATGATTGACCCGCGTCAGGGCATCACCGGCGCAAAAGCGGACGAATGGGTTCCCATCAAACCGGGAACGGATGCCGCGCTGGCATTGGGTATCGCCAACGTCATCATCCGCGCCGGGCTGGTGGATTCTGATTTCATCCACAATTACAGCTTCGGTTTTGAAAATTTCAAAGACAGCAAAGGCAAAAAACACAAAGGTTTCAAAGACTTTGTGCTTGATAATTACACCCCCAAAAAGGTGGAAGCCATCACCGGCGTTTCCGCCACCACCATTTCCCGCTTGGCGGGCGAGTTTGCCGGACACGCGCCGCAAGCCATCGCCATGATGCCGGGCAAAGGGGGATTGCTGAACGGAAGCATCACCGGCTTGTACGCGGCGATGGCGGTTCACATCCTGAACGCGCTCATCGGCAGTATTGATGCCCCCGGCGGGGTGCAGGTGCAGCGCTATTTCCCCTGCGCCGAATGGTCACCCATGCCCACAGACCCCATCGCGGAAAAGGGGCTGGCGACGGGGCGGCTCGATGGGGCGGGGACGGTTTTCCCGCTCGGCAAGCACGCCTATCAAGCCGTTGCCGACCGCATTCTGGCGGGGCAAACGGTGGGCGCGCTCTTCCTGTATGATGCCAATCCGGTTTATGAAGTGCCCGGCGGGCAGCGTTTTGTGGAAGCCTTCAAAAATGTGCCCTTCATCGTATCATTCAGCTCCTTTATGGATGAAACCGCGCAATATGCCGATTTGGTGCTGCCGGAGCCGACCTTCCTCGAACGCTGGCAGGATGATGCCATCGAAGGGTTGGGGTATCCCGGTGTGGGCTTGCGCCAACCGATGGTTGAGCCGCTGTACGACACCATGAATACCGGCGATGTGCTCATCAAAGTGGCGCAGGCAATGGGCGACCCCGTGGCGAAAGCCTTCCCGTGGGCGGGTTTTGAAGAATTGTTGCAGGAACGGCTCAAAACCATCGGCACGGATTGGGACACGCTGAAAGAGTTGGGCGCGTGGTTCACGCCGGGCTATCGGTTTGCCCGTCGCGGGAGCAAAAAATGGGTGGAAGAAGTTGTCGGCAAAGACCGCGCCTCCGCCCCGCGCGATGGTCGCTTCGACCTGTACAGCCGCGAGTTGAGCTGCGCCCTGAGCAACTTGAGCAAAGAGGAGCTCGCCGCGTTGGGCATCAACAAATCCGGCGATGCGCCTTTCCTCCCCCATCAGGAAGACCTCACCTACGCGGGGGATGAAGCCGAGTACCCGTTCCACCTGAATGTCATCACCCTGATGAGCTTGGGACCCTACAGCGTCGCCGCCAATATGCCCACCCTTCAGGAAATCAGCGGGATGACCGTCGGTGAAATGTGGGATAGCTGGCTGGAGATGAACCCCGAAACGGCGAGAGAACTCAATTTGCGCGATAAAGATATGGTTTGGGTGGAAAGCCCGTTCGGAAAATTGAAAACGAAAATGCGCACCGTGCCCGGCTTGCGCCCCGATGTGGTCAATTTGCCCCACAATCAGGGACATAAAGCCATCGGTCGCTGGGCAAAAGACCGTGGTGTGAACGGGTTGGAAATCATCAACCCCGCCAGCGAACCGGCTACCGGACTGGCGAGCATGACCAACACCCGCGTCAAAGTATACCGCGCATAACAAGGAGACAGAACATGACTCGATGGGCAATGGTAATTGATTTAGATAAATGTGTGGCTTGTCAGGGATGTAGTATCGCCTGCCGATTTGAAAACAACACCCCGCCGGTCAAGCCGAGCGAAGCGTTGAAGGGGCGGGCAATCCGCTGGAACGATGTTTTTCCGTTCCCCACCAATCCGCTGGAAGCAGATGCGGGCGAATATCCGGAAACCAAACAACGGTATATCCCCCGTCCCTGCATGCACTGCGAAAACCCGCCGTGCATCAAAGTTTGTCCGGTGCAGGCGACCTTCAAAAACGAAGAAGGGATTGTGCAGCAAAATTATGCTCGGTGCATCGGTTGCCGTTTCTGCACGGTGGCGTGCCCGTATGGCGTGCGGTATTTCAACTGGCAAGAGCCGGAATGGGAAGGCACGCTGAATGAACACCTGAACCCCGACCGCATCGAAGGTCCCGGCGATTTGGAAGGTCCCGCCGTGCGCCCGAAAGGGGTGGTGGAAAAATGCACTTTCTGCATCCAACGGCTGCAAAAAGCCGTAGCGCGGGCGGAAGCCGAAGAGCGTGACTTCGACCCGGTAGACTATCAGCCCGCTTGTGTGCAAACTTGCACCGGCAAAGCCCGCTATTTCGGCGATTTGGACGACCCCGAATCAACCGTCTCGTTATTTGAAAAAAGCCCTCGCGCCTTCCGTTTGCTGGAAGAAGTGGGGACGCATCCCAAAGTAATCTACCTGCGGGAGGGTTAAAAATATGTTACATCTTGACCCCAAAGACAAAGAAAAATTGATTGATCCCCTCTTTACAACCGGTCCCACCTTCTGGTCTGTGATTGCCATTCTGCTGGCGGTCATCGGTTGGGGCGTATATATGTATGTTCGCCAGCTCATCTTTGGGTTGGGCGAAACGGGCATGCAGCGTCCCGCATACTGGGGCGTGTACATGGTCAACTTCATCTTTTTCATCGGCATCAGTCACGCCGGAACGCTGATTTCCGCGATTTTGCGCGTCACCGGCGCGGAATGGCGACGCCCCATCACCCGTGTGGCGGAAGCGATTACCGCCTTCGCGCTGATTGTCGGTACGCTGCAAATCATCTATGACCTCGGACGCCCCGACCGATTCCTGTACCTGTTCACCTTCGGGCGGATGCAATCGCCGTTGCTGTGGGACGCGATGTCGGTCACGGCGTATTTCCTCGGCTCGGTGACGTATCTCTACATGCCCATGATTCCCGATATGGCAATTCTGCGCGACCACTGCCCGGAAAGCGCGCCCCGGTGGCGGAAAAAACTGTACACCGTGCTGGCGTTGGGTTGGCGCGGCAATAAAACCCAGTGGAAACGGCTGGAAAAAGCCATCGCCGTGCTGGCGGTGCTCATCATCCCCATCGCGGTGTCGGTGCATACCATCATCAGTTGGATTTTAGCGACCACCGTGCAGCCGGGATGGCACTCCACTATTTTTGGTCCGTATTTTGTGGTGGGTGCGATTTTCTCCGGCATCGGCGCGCTGTTCATCGCCATGACCATCGTCCGCAAAGTGATGGGTTTGGAGGAATATTATCGCCTCAAATCGTATCGCAACCTCGGCTTGCTGTTCATTGCCATGACCGCCATTTGGTTCTATTTCACCGGTGCGGAATATCTGACCCTCGCCGCCGGTCAGCAGACGGCTGAATTCCCCGTATTTGCGAGCAAGCTGTGGGGAGAATTCGCGCCCGGTTTCTGGCTGATGGTGGTATTGATGGCGATTGCTTTCTGGGTGCAGGTTGTGCCGCAAATCCTGCCCAAAAAAGCCGAAAACTCGTTCCTCTTCAAGCCCGGTCTGGCGTGGAGTTCCGGCGTGGCTGCCGTCGCCGTATTTTTGGTGATGAACTTCTCGCGCAACCAACCGCTCGCCGCGGCACTGTCTCAACCCAACATCCGGTTGATTGGCTGGATTATCGCGGCGGTATTGTTTGTGGTGGGCGGACTCGGCTTCTCAATGTGGCTGAAAACGCGACAAGTGACCGCTATTGTCATCGCCTCGGTGGCGGTGGTCATCGGTATGTGGCTGGAACGCTGGAACATCGTCGCTCCCACCCTCACCCATCCGCGTCTGATTGGCTTCTGGTTCTACCATCCCACGTGGACGGAAGGCGCGCTCACCGCGGCATCGTTCGCCCTGTTCATTCTGCTCTTCATGGTCTTCTTCAAACTTTTCCCGGCAATCTCCATTTGGGAAATTGCCGAAGGGCGGGCAATTGAAGCCGCCGAAGCGCAGGTGGAAGTTGCGCTGCCGGAACCGACCGGCGTGCCCCAAGCGGCACATGAAGGTTTCAGAAAATAGACTGTATCTATACAGGGGTGTCATTGCGAAGCCCGTAGGGCTGAAGCAATCCCCACTATTCAAACACGGAGATTGCTTCGCTACGCTCGCAATGACATCTGTTTCACCGGTAGCAGTATAGATACAATAGATTTTTAACGAGTCGTGAATCGTATGACAAACCGTTCTGCAACCAAAATTTATAGCGCGCAAGCCGAACTGTATTACCTGCTGGCGGAGGCGTTGGTTGAACCGCCCGAATGGCTGGCAAACGCCGGGAAGGACTGGGAATTGACCGCTGCCGTGCAAACGCTGGCGCAACTGACCGGCTCGCGCGCGGCACAACGCGCCGTGGACGCGCTGGGTGACATCCCTGCCGAAGATATATCCATCCGCCGCCGACGTTACCGGCTGGTTGCCGCCGGCGCGGGGCGTCCGCCCCTGTCGCTGTACGAATCGCTGCATCGTGAGGGAAAATTGTACGGCGCGCTCACCGATGCCGTGGCGCAGGTGTATCACATCGCCGGGCTGGAACCGGAGGGCGCGGAACTGCCCGACCATGCTTCGGTGGAACTGAGCTTCCTCGGCTGGCTGGCGGAAAAAGCCGCCGCCTCGCCCGCCGATGCCGCCGATTGGCAGCAACTCGCCCGCAAATTCATCGAAGTACACGCCGGGCAATGGCTGCCGGAAGTGGGGCAAACCCTCGCCTTCACCAACGATGCCGTGTACGCGCCCATCGGCTTTTTGCTGATGGATTGGCTCAAAGAAGCGGCGCGTCCGCCGCGCCCCCAACGCCTCAACGCCGAGGCGTGCAATTTGCGCCTCCCCATCATCCCCGATGCCGAGGCGTGTACCCTGTGCGGTTTCTGCGTGCAGGTATGTCCCACGCAGGCATTGCTCATCAGAGAAACCGGCACCGAAACGGGCTTGATTTTGAAGCCGCTTGATTGCATCAGTTGCGACAAATGCGAGCAGGTGTGCGAATACAATGCGCTGACCATGCGAAAAACCGGCGAAACCGTGCGCACAGAGCCATACGCCCTGCGCATCTCCGAGCGGGTGGCGTGCGCCCACTGCGGCACACCGATGGTCAGCGCGGCGGAACTGGACGCCATCGCCGTTATGCTCGGCGAGCGCCCGCAATGGCTGAATTATTGTATGGATTGCAGACCACTTTTTATGTGAGGTGAACTATGAATTTTCCGAATTCCCCGTTATTTAATTTTCTGTACTGGCTCATCAACACTGCCGGAAACGGTGGCATTGCCGTCGGCATCATTGCCGGGTTGTCCATCGTCTCATACGGTTTAACCCTGCGCTGGATTGTGCGCGGCGCACAGGCGGACGAAAAAGAGACCTACAGCTATCCCACCAGCTCGCTGTTGGGGCACTAAATTCGCGGCACAAAAAATAGCCGCCATCCAAAATTGATTGTCTACCGGCAGGCGCGACCATCTTCGGTTGCGCCTGTTTTTTTACGGATGAAAATCTGTTTGAGGGGAATTAATGAATCTTGTAATACGATTCTAGCGTAAATCTAACAGAGTGCCATTACAATTAAACTGAAATTTGAGCACTCATACGCGCCATTCATGCGCGTTGAACGGATTGAAAGGAGACACAATCAATGTCGAAAATAATAGGAATTGACTTAGGAACAACCAATAGCGTCGTTGCGGTGATGGAGGGGGGCGACCCCACGGTTATTGCCAATGCGGAAGGCGGACGCACCACCCCCAGCGTGGTGGCATTCAACAAAAACGGCGAGCGTCTGGTGGGGCAAACCGCCAAACGACAGGCGGTCACCAACGCCGATAACACCGTATATTCCGTGAAACGATTAATCGGGCACAAATTTGCCGAAGTGGAAAAAGATGTCACCCAGCTTTCGTACAAAGTTCAAAAAGGTTCGCAGGGTGATGCCCGTGTGCATATTCCGGTGGTGAACAAAACATACTCCGCGCAGGAAATCTCGGCGATGATTTTGCAGAAGCTGAAAACCGACGCCGAAGCTTATCTGGGCGAAACGGTGACCGAAGCGGTCATCACCGTGCCGGCATATTTTAACGACAGCCAGCGGCAGGCGACCAAAGACGCGGGGAAAATTGCCGGGCTGAACGTGCGCCGCATCATCAACGAACCGACCGCCGCCGCACTGGCGTACGGTCTGGACAAAAAATCGAATGAAACCATTCTGGTCTTCGACCTCGGTGGGGGAACCTTTGACGTGAGCCTGCTGGAAGTGGGCGACGGCGTCATCGAAGTGAAATCCACCAGCGGTGACACCCATCTGGGTGGTGATGACTGGGACCAGCGCATCGTCAACTGGATGGTCGCCGAATTCAAAAAAGACCAGGGGATTGACCTGAGCCGGGACAAACAAGCCTTGCAGCGGCTCAAAGAAGCGGCGGAAAAAGCCAAAATCGAGCTTTCCAGCATGATGGAAACCGAAATTAACCTGCCGTACATCACCGCCGATGCCAGCGGTCCTAAGCATCTGCAACTCCGTTTGAGCCGCAGTAAATTCGAGCAACTGACCGAAGACCTGCTGAAACGGGTGGAACAACCCTTCCACAGCGCTTTGAAAGATGCCGGATTGAACGCCGGGCAAATTGATGAAGTGGTGCTGGTCGGCGGCTCAACCCGAATGCCGATGGTGCAGGAATTGGTCAAAAAACTGACCGGCGGCAAAGAACCGCACAAAGGCGTCAACCCCGATGAAGTTGTTGCGGTGGGCGCGGCAATTCAGGGTGGTGTGCTCGCCGGTGACGTGAAAGACGTGCTGCTGCTCGACGTGACCCCGTTGAGCCTCGGTGTGGAAACCATGGGTGGGGTGATGACCCGGCTGATTGAACGGAATACCACCATCCCCACCAAAAAGAGCGAGATTTTCAGCACCGCCGCCGACAACCAAACCGCCGTGGATATCCACGTGTTGCAGGGCGAACGCCCCCTGGCGGCAGACAATATGACCCTCGGACGCTTCCGGCTGGACGGTATTCCGCCCGCGCCGCGCGGCATTCCGCAGGTTGAAGTGACCTTCGATATTGATGCCAACGGCATTTTGCACGTGAAGGCGCAGGATAAAGCGACCGGCAAAGAGCAGAAAATCACCATTACCGCCAGCACCAACCTCAGCGACAGCGATATTGACCGGATGGTGAAAGAAGCGGAACAAAACGCCGACGCCGACCGCGAGCGGAAAGCGCTCATCGAAGCGCGGAATATGGCGGACAATCTGGTTTACCAAGCGGAAAAAACCCTCCGCGACTTGGGCGAAAATGTGGATGCCAGCCTCAAAGCCGACGTTGAAAGCAAGATTGAAGCGGTGAAAAAGGCGCTGGAAACCGACGACAAAGCGCAAATTGTCAGCACCAGCGAAGCGTTGCAGCAAGCGCTGTCGCAGGTGGGGCAGGCGGCGTATCAGCAACCGGACGCGCAAGCCGCGCCGGATGGCGCAACCTCCAACGGCAACACCGGCGGCGAAGCCTCCGGCAGCGATGAAGATGTCATCGAAGGGGAATTCACCGAAGCGTAATTGACGAATTTGAAAAGCCTGACAGAATCTCCTGTCAGGCTTTTTTTTTACAGCCCCAGCATCACCCGCGCAATGGAAAAATAGATGAACAGCCCGGTGGCGTCCACCAGCGTGCTCATCACCGGACCGGAGACGACCGTCGGGTCGATTTTTAATTTGGAGGCAATCAGCGGCAGCAGGGAACCGATGCCGGTTGCCCACAACACAATGCCGATGATAGACGTGGCGACGGTCAACGCCAGCGCCGGGTTGGATTCCCAAGTGATGGCGCGGATGTATGCCGCAATCGCCATCCCCAGCCCCAGCAGCAGCCCCGTGCGCGCTTCACGCCACCACACGCTGAAAGCGTCGCTCCAATCAATTTCCTGCGTTGCCAATGCGCGAATGATGATGGCGGTGGTTTGCGAGCCTGCATTCCCCCCCGTCCCAATCAGCAAGGGCACAAAAATAGATAGCGCGACCACCGCCTCCAATTCATGCTGGAACAGACGCATCACCGAGCCGGTGAGGGTGGCGGTGATGAACAGCAGCAACAGCCAGCCGATGCGTTTGCGGGTCATGGAAAAGATGCCGGTGTTCAGATACGCCCGGTCGAGCGGCTGGCTACCACCGAGCCGCTGAATATCCTCCGAAACCTCATCTTCCAGCACGTCCATCACGTCATCAATGGTGATGACCCCCAGCAGGGTGTTATCTTCAGTGATGACCGGAAGTGCCAGCAGGTCATATCGGGTTAAAATGCGAGCGGCTTCTTCCTGGTCTGTGCCCGCCAAAACCGCGATGACATCGGTGTCCATAATTTCTGCAAGCGGGGTGTCGGGGTCGGCGACCACCAAATCCCGCAGGCTGATGACGCCGCATAATTTCTGATGCGCGTCCACCACGAATAGATAATAGATATTTTCACGGTCGGGTTTCCAGTTTCGCAGCGCTTCGATGGCAGCGGCGGCAGTGGTGCGTCGCCGGAGCGCCAGAAATTCGGAGGTCATCAACCCCCCGGCGCTGTCGTCGGGGTGCAGCAGCAGCGGACGCACTTCGTCGGGGTCTTCCATCCGAGAGAGCATCTGATTGGCTTGGTCAGCCGGTAAATCGCCCAAAAGGTCGGCGACTTCGTCCGGCTCCATCTCTTCCATGATGCGCACGGCGTCATCCGTCGGCATCGATTCGACCAGTTCGGCGGCTTCGTCCTCGTCCAATTCTTCCAAAATGTCCGCCGAATCGGCAACGGGCAATTCCACCAGCAACGCCAATTGTTCGTCTTCGTCCAATTCGGCGAAAACGTCAGCTTGGTCTGCGGGGCGCAACTTTTCGATTATTTTTGCGGCACGCGAGAGATTATTGGCGTTCAGTGCGGCGCGAATTTGCGCGAGTACGCCATCTAAAATGGGAGCGTTCATACGTCACCTCCGGGTTTCCCCCGAAGGCAAACAAAATCTACCGGCGGGGGTTACGGTATTTTATTGGTAGATTTGAGGCGGGACAGTTGTCCCTTCGTACTGGATGCAGATATGTCGTCCACGGTTACACCTTTTTTAGGGAGTAAGGAGTAAGGAGGATGGATAATTTACCCTTACCCCTTGCTGCTTCTTCCATAATTGTCAAAAAATTTTACACCTGTTGGAGAAGTGTGTCAATTTGCGATGGCTTGCACCGCGTCGGTGGGAGCCCAGCCCTGAAGGTCGTTTCCCGGCAGTGACAGGCGCACCCATTTTCCGCGCGTTTCCAGCAGCGATACTTCCGCGCCGCTGTGCAACGTAAATTCGGTGATGTATTGTTCGCCGGGACCGCTGGTGACGTCCACCACCTCTGCCACAATGACGGCGGCGGGCTGGTTTTGCTCGGTGATGATGCGCCCGGCGAGCATCGCCGCGCTGCCGATGAACAATACCGCCGCCACGGCGATGCCGTAGCGCAGGATTCTCCGGGCGGCGGGGCGGATGAGCCGGGTGGCGGCGATGAGCAATCCTGCCAGCAGCACCCACAATCCCAGCGCCAGCCACGCCAGTTCATTCAGGGTGAGCCAACGCTCGCTGAATGCCGCCAGTTGGGTCAACGCCGCCGGACTGCTCCCCTGAATGCGGTCGGCGGTTTTGTTGCGTGCCACCGCTAAATTCGCCCGAATGTCGGCATCTCGCGGGGCGAGCCGCGCGGCGCGGCGATAGTTCAGAATTGCGCGCCCCAAATCGCCCTGTTTGAAATAGGCGTTGCCCAAATTGTAAAACAGCACGCTGTCGCGCACGCCCGTTTGCATCAGTTGCTCATACGCCTCGGCGGCGGCGGAAAATTCGCCGTTTTCATACAATTTATTGGCGTTCAACAGCGCGTCGGTGGGGGATGCGCCGCTTTGCGCCAGCGCCACGGGTACGCCCAACGCTAAAATTATCAACCATATCAATGCCGAAAATAGTTGTTTTTGTGTCATAAGCGGGTCATTCCAAAAGTGATTCCAAATCATCAATCAATGTTTCCGCGAGTTGCAGCAACTCTTCCGACTGGTCGGCGCGGTTGCCGACGGGAGAAAATCGCCCCATATCGCACGCCCCCAGCACCGATTCTACCCGCCCGATGACCTCGTGGGGCAGCCCCGATTCTTCCAGCAATTCTTTGAGCGCCGTGAGGGTCAGCCCTTCCACCGCGCGGTTGAATTTGTCGCTTAAATAGCGGATGACCGTCCGCCGAATATCGCCATACGGGTCGTCGGTATGGTTGCGGATGGTTGCCAGCGATTTTTTGGCGAGCTTGTGGGCGCGCAATCGACGCGCCAGCCCGACGTTCTGCCGCAATTGCGCCGTGCGCCGCACCCATACCCAATTGCCTGCCAACGCCAGCAGGGGCAATCCCCACAGCAGCCAATACTCCACCGAGCGGGTGACGGGTGCGCGCCCGATGCGCAAGGTGGTCGGCACGGCTTTGATGTGACGGATGTCCGTCGCCACAACTGAAACCGCCTGTTTCCCGTTGCCGGGAACGGTGGGCACGGGGGGGGTAGCCGATGCGGGC
>JAJRSQ010000389.1 GCA_024278725.1 Chloroflexota bacterium | reverse complement strand
GGCATTCGGGCTGTATTTTTTGTGGAAACGAAATTGGCGCGCGGCGGGAACGCTGACGCTGGCGGGCGTGCCCTTTGCGGCCTTGCAAATTTTTCTGTGGCGCTGGCTCGGCGCGTTTGGCGTCGGTTCCGGCGGCGAGGGGGCAACGCCGTTCAGCCTCATCCCGTTGGGCGGCTGGCTGTGGGTGGCGGGGGTCAGTCTGGCGGCATTCGCGCTGGTATCGCTGGTGGTTGTTCCGCTCTCCATTTTCCCCGCACTGGTGGGATTGTGGCTCAGCGCGCGCAGCCTCGGCGCGAAATTGGAGCATCCCTTCGTGCCGGTATTGCTGCTCAACAGCGCGGTGATTCTTTTTTTGCCCGCGTCCACCTTCCGCGAACCGGCGGCGATGGTGCGGCTCACGCAGGGGCTGGCGGCGAGCATGCTTCTGTTCGGCGGGCTGGTGAAATCGCGGCGGGTGCTGTTGTACAGCCAACTGTGGATTCTCTCGGCGGCGCTGGTGGCAAACGGCGTCGCGCCGGTATGACAAATTGCATCATCGCCAAAAGTGGCTAAAATAGCCCCAATTGCATCGTGGAGTCTACTTTTGAACGTAACCGTTATTGTTCCAACCTATAATGAAATTGAAAACATCACCGATTTGGTGACCCAAATTCTGGCGCTGCCGATTGATGCCCGCATCATTGTGGTGGACGACAATTCCCCCGATGGCACGGGCGATGCCGCCGACGCGCTGGCGGCAGAAAATGCGCGGGTGTCGGTCATCCATCGGGCGGGAAAATTGGGGCTGGGCACGGCATATGTTGCCGGGTTCAAAAAAGCGCTGGCGGACGACGCGGATTTGATTTGCACCATGGACGCCGATTTCTCGCATCATCCCAAATATATTCCGGCGATGGTTGAATTGGCGAAAGTCCATCACGTCACCATCGGGTCGCGGTATGTGCCGGGCGGCGGGGTGGAAAACTGGGAATGGTATCGTGAATTTCTGAGCTGGGGCGCAAACCATTTCGCGCGGCTCATGCTCGGATTGCACGCCAACGACTGCACGGCGGGGTTTCGGTGCTACCACCGCGCGGTGCTGGAGAATCTAGACTTGGACGCCATCTTTTCCAACGGTTATTCATTTTTAATTGAAATGGCATACAAATGCCAGCGGATGGGCTGTTCTTTCGGTGAAACGCCCATCATTTTTGCCAACCGCGCGCGCGGCACATCGAAAATCTCGCAGCAGGAAATTTTCAAGGCAATGTACACCGTCGCCCGGCTCACCGCGTCCCGGTTGCGCTTCTGGCGACGCCCCGTCGCGCACATCGCGCCGGTGCGCTGAACACACTTTCAAAAGGAGCAAAGTATGTTCGCCACGCTCACGAAAAAGCAGGTTATCAATGGTTTGATTGTTGCCCTGCTTTTTTTTGTTGCGTGGTTTTTGTTCACCATCATGCCGGTCACTTATTTGGATTGGAAGCAAACCTACCGGCTCGCCGCACTGAACCTCCGAAACCCGTATCAATTTTCGCTTGACCCCACCTCCACCTCCGACACCGTTTTCAGCCCGCCGTGGATTTTTGTCCTGCTCTACCCCTTCGCCATCCTCCCCCACCCCATCGGCGCGGGACTGCTGATGCTCGTCTCGGTGATATTGATTGGGGCGTACACCAAATCACCCAAAAAAGCGGTGTTGGTGGCAATTGCCGCCCCCTTTCCGGGGCTGGTCACGCTGGGGCAATTCGATGCCATCCTGCTGCTGGGATTGATGCTCCCGGCGGGTTACGGCATCCCCATTTTGCTCGCCAAACCGCAGGACGCATTCCTCAACATCATCCCCCGCCTCAACCGAAAATCCATCCTGTTCACCGGCGCGGTGTTCGTCGCCTCGGTGCTGATTTGGGGCACATGGTGGAACAACATCATTGGGCAGACGCCCTACTATCATAAAAACGTGGCGCCTTTTCCGTACGGCATCCCCTTCGGCATCGTCATCGCCTATTTCGGCTTCAAACGGAAAAAAGACGGGCTGCTGGCACTGGCATCCCTCTTTTTTGCCCCGTATTTCATGATGCAGTCCGCGCTGTTGGCGGTTGCCGCACTCATCAAAGAAAGCGAAGATTGGCGCGTTTGGGCGGCAGTGGTCATCGGCTCGTGGGCATATTGGTTGATTATGCTGGCGTATTTTGTGCCGGAGCCGTGATGCGAATAAACTTGAAATCACTCAATCTGAATCGATTACTCACCGCGATTGTGTTCATCGCCGTGTTTGCTATGGCGATTCGCTATCCCGCCGGGGCAGACACGTGGTGGCATTTGCGCGTCGGGGAATGGATGCTGACCCACCGCCAAATCCTCACCGCCGATGTGTTTTCGTTCACCCGCGCCGGTTCGCCGTGGATTGACCACGGTTGGCTGGCGCAACTTTTCTGGGCGGTCATTTTTCGGCTGGGGGGATGGCAACTGCTCGGCTTGACGCTGGCGGCGGGGGTCACCGCCACGTTTGCCATCGTGTGGAAAATCAGCGAGGGGAATGTTTACCTCAAAGCCTTTGCGGTCATTTTGGCGGCGACCGCATCCTCCATCATTTGGACGGTGCGCCCGCAGATGCTCTCGTTTTTGTTCGCCGCCGTCGCGCTGATGCTGCTGGAAAATTTTCGGTGGCGAGGAAAATCGCTCCTGCCCGCGTTTCCACTGTTGATGCTGCTGTGGGTCAACACGCATGGCGGGTTCGCCATCGGGTTCATTCTGCTGATAATGTATGTGGCGGGGGAAGGGATTACGGCGGTCGGCGGTCAGCCGTCAGCGGTCGGTCGGATGAAAAAACTGTTGGCAACGCTCGGTATTTCGCTGCTGGTGGTGCCGCTGAACCCCAACGGCTGGCAGATGTGGCTGTACCCCTTCCGCACGGTGGGCATCGGCGCACTGCGGGCGTTCATCGCCGAATGGCAGAGTCCCGATTTTCACCAGCCGATTGTACAGGTCTTTCTGCTGTTGATGCTGGCGCTCATCGCCGCGATTGCCCGCAGCGGCAAACGGATGGACTGGACGGATTTGGCGCTCTTCGGTGGCTGGCTGACGCTCAGTATGTTCGCCGTGCGGAATGTCGCCATTTTCGCGGTGGTATCGGTTCCTCTTTTGGTGCGATATGGCACTGCCGCGCTCGAAAGTCAGTTCGGAGAATTGCGGCTCGGTCGCCCCAAACCCGTCTCGAAGCCGATGGCAGTCGTGAACTGGGTTCTGCTGGGTTTACTCCTGCTGGCGACGGTCGGGCAGGCGGTCGCCGTCCTTTCCCCCGCCGCCATCGCCGCCGCCGAGCGTGACCGTTTCCCCGTCGATGCAGTCGCCTTCATCCGGGAAAATCGCCCCGCCGGAAAACTGTTCAACACATATAACATTGGCGGGTATCTGCTGTATCAGCTGTATCCCGATTACCCCGTTTTTGTGGACGGGCGCACCGATTTGTACGATGATGCATTTTTGCGTCAATATCTGCGCGTGCTGAACGGCGACGGCTGGGAAGAAATATTCCGGCAATATGACATCCGGCTGGTGGTGCTGGAACGTGGTTCGCCGTTGGCG
>JAJRSQ010000031.1 GCA_024278725.1 Chloroflexota bacterium | reverse complement strand
GGGCTGAAAGATTTGGCGCTCAGTGAATTGAACATCAAAATGACGCCCATCAAAGCCCTCATCGGCACGGGCAAAAGCCAAATCACCATGGCGGATGTGCCCATCGAAAAAGCAACCCCCTACGCCGCCGCCGACGTGGATATGACCCTGCGGCTGGCGGACGCACTGGTTGAAAAGCTCGCCGCCAACCCCAAACTGCAAAAAATCTTTGATGAAATTGAAGTGCCGTTGATTTTCGTGTTGCAGGAAATGGAACTGACGGGCATCAAAGTGGATGTGGGGGTGCTGAAAGAAATTTCCCGCCAATTTTCACAGCGTTTGGGCGAATTGGAAACGGAGATTCACGCATTGGCGGGTGTGCCGTTCAACATTAATTCCACCCAACAACTTTCGGATGTGTTGTTTGGCAAGCTGAAACTCCCCGCCGCCGGACTGAAAAAGACCAAAAGCGGGCATTATTCCACCCGCGCCGGGGTGCTGGAAGATTTGGCGGGCAAACATCCCATCATCGACCTGATTTTGGAACATCGCACGCTGAAGAAACTGCAAAGCACCTATGTGGACGCCCTCCCCAAACTGGTGAATCCGCACACGGGGCGGGTGCATACCAGCTACAACCAAATCGGAATCAGCACCGGGCGGCTCTCCAGCACCGACCCGAATTTGCAAAACATCCCGATTCGCTCGCCGCAGGGGCGGGAAATTCGGCGGGCATTCGTCGCCCAGGCGGGCTGGCTGCTCGTCTCGGCGGATTATTCACAGGTGGAATTGCGGATTTTGGCGCATATGGCAGACGACCCCGGCTTGAAAGCCGCCTTCGCCAATGATGAAGACATCCACGCCGCCACCGCCGCCACCGTGCTCGGCGTGCCGCTGGCAGAGGTGACGAAAGACCAGCGCCGCATCGCCAAAGCGGTGAACTTCGGACTGGCATACGGGCAGGGCGCGTTCGGGCTGGCGCAATCCACGGGGATGAGCCGGCAGGAAGCGCAAGCCTTCATCAACACCTATTTTGAAAAATATCCGGGTGTGAAACGGTATATTGAAGAGACCAAAAAACAAGCCGCCGAACAGGGCTACACCGAAACCCTGCTCGGTCGGCGGCGCGATTTTTCGCGGATAGCGGATTTGTCGGGTCCGCAGAAAGCCCGCGCCGAGCGTGAAGCCATCAATATGCCCATTCAGGGCACGGCGGCGGACATCATGAAAATCGCCATGATAAACCTGTACCGGACACTGGCGGAAAGCTCACTGCACGCGAAAATGTTGCTGCAAGTGCATGATGAAGTGGTGCTGGAAGTGCCGGAAGATGAAATATCGGCGCTGGTTCCCATCATTCGGCGGGAAATGGTGAACGCCTACCCGCTCTCCGTGCCGCTGAAAGTGGACGTCGAAAGTGGGAAAAACTGGCTGGAGATGGCTGAAACGGCGATTTAATAGGACTATACTACTAGGACTATTGTCCCATCTTATGGAAAGTTTTCCACGCCTGTGGACAACTCTGTGGATAACCCGGCAGAAAACAGGGGAAAACTCCGTGAAACGCCGTGAAACGAAACGGCTATTGTAAATGGCTCAATCAGAATCCGGGGGAAATTTATACAATGTCATTGCGAGGCGCGTTTTTTGCGCCGACCTGTGCCCCGGCGGGGGTAAGCAATCTCTGTGAACGTCAGCGGAGATTGCACCCTTCGGGCATTTTCAACTTCGCTTCGCTCGCAATGACAGACCCCCTGAATTCCCAAAGAACCTTATAAATTATTCAGCAGCCCATCGCTCAATGCCGCCAGCCCGCCGAAAAGCACCGTCGCCACAATGAGCAGCCCGCACACCAGCAGCAGCGCCAGTCCAAGCGCCAAAACCACATGCCCGATGGAACCGCGCGCACCGGTCTTGAGAGCGTACTCTCGCGCTTTAATGCCCGATACCGCCACCAATACCAGATTCAACGGGATGGTGATACAGGCGAGCAATCCGCCGGTGATGCCGACCACCACCAATTCTCCCCCCAGCAAAACCCAATAGCCGATGAAAACTGCCAATGCCATACCGTAGTTGCCCACATACAGCCATCCCAATCCCAAAAGCCCAAAAAGCCCAAAAACCACTTCAACAATCAGGGCAATCAAGCCGGTGCTGTCTGTTTCGGGTGCGGGTTGATATTGTACCGGAAGTTGCGGATTATTCGCCATAGAAAACTCCTTTGTTTGATAATGGTTGGCTAATTGATTGACAAATACCTGACGTGCAACGCCTCGGAAAATGCTAAAATGGAACGCAGATGGCGCAGATTTTCCGGATTTTCACAGATAAATTTTTGAAAAATCAGTGTCCATCTGTGGCATCTGTGGACTGTTTTTCCGGCGCTTGACCACAATTTCTTCTCATCCCGAATTCAGGTTAAAAAACATCGCAGGTAAACGGGTTGGTTGACTAATTCGCCAAACGTTTGCGCTGTCTGCGTGCCCCCCAGCGCCAGCCGATGAAAATAATCGTCGTCACAATGATGACCATCATCACCAATGGCAGCAGAATTGCCAGCACCGCCGTCACCAGCGAGGCAATATCTTCCGTCAGGCTGACCAGCCAATTCCCCGTGCCGCCCGTGGTCGCCGTGACCACCGGGCGCGCCACCGATTTTGCGGTATGCACGCCGCCCGCCAAAATCAGCCCTGCACCCAGCGCCAGCACGGGATTCAACTCCCCGAATGTGCCGGAACTGGCGGCGAAGACAATCGCCCCGGCAAGGGGACGCCCCACCGTTTGGATGATGTCGTTCACCGTGTCCACCGCCGGGATTTTGTCCACCGTCAGTTCAATCAACAGCAGCACCGACAGGACGCCGATGACCCACGGATTGGTGAGGATGTTCCACGGCTCATTCAGGGTGATAAAATCGGTATACCGCGCGGTGAGCGCAACCACCAACAACGGCAGGTATGCATTCAACCCCGATGCTGACGACAGCCCGAAGGCTGCCGCCAAATTTGAAAGTGTGGTGAGCATTGCGCCCCCTTTTCAGGCTATACTGCCAGCGCGTTTTGGCGCATCAGTTGCCCCATCATATGTCCAAATACCAAATACGACCACCACGAGGTGAAGATTATCCCCACAAAGCAGGCAAGAATGCCCAGCGGGGCAATCAGATACGATACCGCCAGCCACACCAGCAACATAACCACATAACCGCCGGGGTTGCTGCGGATGAAAGCGAAAATTTTGCCGAATTGGAGCATGGAGCCAATCGTCCCCTCTTCCGCAAAACGGGCGAAAGCGGCGGGCAACAGAATTGATACTGCCAGCGCGTAAATGAACATCACACATTGCAGCAAAAATACACTGCCGCCGAAAACCATATCCGCCGATTGAGCGTCGATGTCGCCATTGAAACCGCCCGCCAGCGCCATAATTATCATAAATACAAACATCAGCAATGTTACGGGCAGGAAATACACAAACAGCCCGACGAGCACCTTAAACCCTTCGGAAAAATACAACCCGAAATTATCCCATTCAGGTAACGGGTACGGGTCGTCATTTGCTACCCGGCGGATGACTGCCACGACATACCCCATCGCGGCAAAATTAACGATGGGAATCATGCTGATGATGCCGCCGATGAGAATTTTTTTCAACGCGTCGGGGTCTTCCGTCACAAATGAGAATGCTTTTCCAATGTCCATCTTTCCTCCTGATTCAATATGTGAGTTTGATTGAGTTGTCTCCATTATAGCAAATCTTTCATTGGGGAACAATATGAAGGCTGACATTCGGCGCACAGTTTTTTGACCAAATGCTGGCAAATGGTATATAAACTTAAGAACAATTTGGTTGCCCCGGCAACCCTCAGTCATAAAAATCACATCTCACGCAATCCAATGGAGGACAGATGCGAAAAAAAGTTACGCTCATCACCGGCGCAAATGGTGAAATCGGGCAGGCGCTCATCGAATATCTGGCGACGCATGGCGACACGGCGATTCTGGCGCTCGACATTCGCCCGATGAAACCGGCGCTGCAAAAATTATGCTACACCACCATCGAAGGTGATATTCTGGACACCCGATTGTTTGAGCGGCTGGTCAGTGAATATGCCATTCAGGAAATTTACCATCTGGCGGCGTTGCTGTCCACCCGCGCCGAATTCACCCCCGAATTGGCGCATCGGGTGAATGTGCAGGGGACGCTGAACCTGCTGCATCTGGCAATTGAACAATCGCGCTGGCAAGGGCAATCGGTGAAATTTTTGTTCCCCAGCTCCATCGCGGTGTACGGCTTGCCCGATTTGCAGACCAAATCGTATGCCGGCGCGGTGAAGGAATATGCGTGGAATCTTTCCACCACCATGTACGGATGCAACAAAATGTACTGTGAACATCTGGGGCGATATTATGCCCAAAACTACCGGCAACTCGCCGCCGACCCCGAACCCTACGGCGTGGATTTCCGCTCGGTGCGGTTTCCGGGGCTTATCAGCGCGTACACTCTGCCGAGCGGCGGCACGTCCGATTTCGCGCCGGAGATGATCCACAGTGCGGCGGAAGGGAAACCTTACGCTTGTTTCGTCCGCGCGGATACCCGCATCCCGTTTATGGCAATGCCGGATGCGGTGAAAGCGCTGCTGGATTTGAGCAAGCCGGAAAAATCCACGCTGAAACATCTGGTGTACAACGTTGGCAGTTTCAGCTTGTCGGCGGGGGAAATAAAGGATATGGTGATGCAGTATTTCCCGGAGGCGCAAATTACGTTTGAGCCGGATTTGAAACGCCAGCAAATTGTGGACACTTGGCCCGCCGATGTGGACGATTCATCGGCGCGGGATGATTGGGGCTGGCAACCGGACTATGATGCCCGCCGCGCCTTCGATGAATATTTGATTCCGAATATCGCCAAACGTTACCGGCAGGATTGACCGCGCTGCAACAAAAAAACCCCGCGCTCGGCGGGGTTTCTTTTTTCACAACAAATTTAGATGAAGGCGCGCAATTTCATCGCCTTTTCGGGGCGACGCAGTTTTGCCAGCGCTTCTTTTTCAATTTGACGAATGCGCTCGCGGGTCAGCCCGAAGCGTTCCGCGACATCTTGCAGGGTCAGCGGATGACCATCGCGCAAGCCGTAACGCAATTCCATGATGCGGCTTTCGCGGGCGGTGAGCGTCGCCAGCGCTTCCTGAATTTCCTGCTCCAGCAAATGACGGTCAACTTCCGTTTCCAAACGGGTGACATCTTCTTCCATCACAAAATCTGCCAGCGTTGCGCCGTCATCGCCCACGGGGTCTTCCAGGCTCAACGTTTCCTGCCCGTCATACAGCAAGGCTTCGATTTGCTCCGGCGTATCGCCCAGCGCTTCCGCAACCTCTTTGATGTCCGGGGAACGCCCCAGCTTTTGGGTGAGCTGGTTCATCACTTTGCGCACCACGCCGAGACGGTCAACTTTATGCACCGGCAGGCGGATGGTGCGCGTCTGCACCGCCACCGCCCGGCTCACCGACTGGCGAATCCAATAGCTGGCATAGGTGCTCAGGCGCACGCCGCGGTCGGCATCGAATTTGTCGATGGCGCGAATCAGCCCCAGCACCCCCTCTTGCGATACTTCTGCCAACGTGAGACCGTGTCCCGTATAACGGTTGGCAATACTGATGACCAATCGTCCATTGGCAACAATTAAAATTTCCCGGGCTTTCAACCCTTTTCTGACCTTTTCCTCTAATATTGCGCGTTCCGCTTCATCTTCGGGCGGATTGTCTCTCAATATTTCCTGGCTGTCACGCCCGGCGACCATTTCCAGAATCAACCGGCGTTCTTCCTGGGGGGATACAGGCGCTGTTTTTGCCAAACTGGCTACTGATAACCGGAACAGTGCCTCATCCGGAGCCCATGTTGTTGTCATATTTTTTTCCTCTGCCATATCAAGTGTGTCCTACCTTTCTTTTTCAATAGGGTTTAATGGTAGTCCGCACATCTCCAAATTTAAGCACATCCATCATATCACGCGAGTATTAATTAAGCATTAAAATATTTCTCGGTAATATCATTTTATGATACTTTTTATCCGGAGTCAATACTTTTTAAGGTACTAATAGTTTTCTTTACGAAACATTTACGTAGCGACGGGATGTACCAGCATATCATATCACAATTATGGTAAACTACCTGACGCAAAACTACCACTTTCCCTACGGATGACAGGGCTGTTGCAAAGTCGCTTGACAAACAATATTTTGCGCAGGAAATGTAGGGGCACGCTGCAGCGTGCCCCTACAACGCCACCGATTTTCGTTAAAACCGGAAGAAAATGCGTAAGAGCGGCTCGCAAATCGCCCCTGCGGCGTGAAATCATGAAAACCGGCAACCTTAAAAT
>JAJRSQ010000388.1 GCA_024278725.1 Chloroflexota bacterium | reverse complement strand
TTGAAAAGCATCGGGTCGCCTTCCACCAGCACCACCAAATCCGTGCCTTCCAGCGTGCGGGCAAGGTAGGTCGCGCGGTCGCTGAGGGTGTATGCCAGTTGTTCATTCGCCAGGGTGAGTACCGCACCCATCCCCTGCCCCGCCGAAATGTACCAATCGCCCGTCGGTTCGATGCCCGCCGCGAGCCACAGCGACTTCTCTTTGGTGTGCGTGCCGCTGTCATCGCCGCGAGAGACGAAGGGGCTGCCCGTTTCGGCGATTTTCGCCACTGCCGCCGCCGCATCGGTCATACCGGCGATACCGGCAGGGTCGTTGGGGGGACCAACAATCACGAAATCATTATACATCACATCCTGCCGGTTCACCCCGTATCCGGCTTGGATGAAGGCATCTTCTTTCGAGCGGGCATGCACCAGCAGCACATCGGCATCCCCCTGCTGCCCCAATTTCAACGCCTGCCCCGTTCCCACGGCAATCACATCCACATCGGCGTTGTATTTCCGTTCAAAATCGGGCAGAATGAACGACAGCAGCCCCGAATTTTCGGTGCTGGTGGTGGTCGCCAAAACGAGCCGCCCCACATCGGTGGTGGGGTGGGCAATGGTCACGCCGGTGAGTATCTGCGCGGCATCGTCCGGCGAGGGGATGCACAATTTCCAGCCCGGCTCGATGATGTTCGGGTCGTCAATCACCGCGAAGGTGGCATCGGTGGCGCGTTGAGCATTGGTGGCGGTGACAATCGCCGGGTATGCCAGCGGGTTGCCGTAAAATTTCTCGGCAATTTTCGATAGCCAATCGTTCAATTGCACATTCACCGTTGATTGACACACCGGCGCATCCGCCGCCACGGAGAGGGGGGCAAACATTGTTAGCACAAACAACATGGTCACCAAAATAAGGGCACGAATTTTCATGAGTCTCCTCCAAACTGTGATGATTTTCCGTTGTGCAATATATGCACATCGATGGGCAAAAAAATTTACGGGAACAACTCGGTGAAACGCTGCTGCAAAAGGGTATCCACGCCGGTGATGAGCGCAATATATTTCTCGATGAGCGCCTCCCCTTCCGGGGTGATTTTCGCGCCGCCGCCCCCCGCCCCGCCGATTTGCGTCTCCACCAGTTTCACCCCCAACCGTTCCTCCGACTGGTGAATCTTATCCCACGCCCGGCGATAGGTGATGTCCATCACATCCGCCGCCCGGGAAATCGAGCCGGTTTCCTGCACCGCCTTCAACAACTGCACTCGCCACAGACTGAGCACAACTTTTCCATCCACTTCCAGCCAAATATTTGATTTCACATTCATCGCCATCCCCCATACCGCACACAAACAACCGCGCCATTCCGCAATAACAGCGCGGCAATACATAGCTGCCGAAAAACCATTCAACCGATGCGTTTAGTCTTCCACCATCTCTTTAATTTGATTGTACAATTCCGGGTCGAGCAATACTTCATACCCCCTGCCCGACACATAAATGGCGCGTCCGCACTGTTCCCAGATTGACTTCAACAGGGCGCGCATTCGGTTACGCTCCGAGCGCATCGCGGCAACATCGTCCGTGGGAGCTTCCCCAAGCAGGCGCTGCAACTCCGAAAGCGAAACCCGAAATTCGCCCCCGGCTCGACCGGGCAGTTTCACCGCGTCCAGTTCCCCCTTGTGTATCCAGCGATTGATGGTACGGGGGTTCACGTTCAACCGTTCTGCCGCCTCACGAATGGTTAAATACTTCTCTTGGGATGCAGTCATAGATCACCCTCCTTCAACAGGCTTTCACCTAAAAACGGATTTTTAAACGCCGGGACGGAACATTTGTATTGTACGCAATAATGCGCTAAAAAACAAAAAGAGAAGTCACCGATGGATTCAATAGCGCAAAGGTGTTGTTGCCACAAGTCTTAAAATCGGGTAAGATTGAAAGAGCAGTATCTTCGATAAAATTTGCAGGAGATTCACGTGCTTTCAAACGGATTAGAAGCGATTCTGACTCCCCCCACCAATCTTGATACGCTGGATGTTCCGCAGTCATTGGTAGACGATATTATTTTGCGCTACTTTTTCAGCTATGGAAAATCTACCGGCAATGCTATTGAAAAACTCATCCGCCTGCCCTTCCGGGTGGTAGATGAATTTCTGGCGCGCCTGCAGCAGGAACACTTGGTGGAAGTTCGGCACGGCACCGGCGGTTTGGGACGACGCGGGTATATGTACGCCATCACCGATGAGGGGAAAAACCGCGCCCGCGACGCATTTGAGCGCTCGCAGTATATTGGACCCACACCCGTCCCGCTGGAAAAATACAACGAATCGATATTGAAACAAACCCGCAAAGAACCCATCAGCCCATTGCGCGTTCAGCAGGCATTGAGCCACCTCATCCTGCCCGAAAACTTCGACCGCCGCATCGGTCCCGCAGTAAACGCGGGCACGTCGCTGTTTCTGTACGGACCCCCCGGCAACGGCAAAACCACCATCGCCCAATCCATCGGGATGCTGGTGGCGGGCAGCGACCCCATCTGGATGCCCCACGCCGTCACCGTCGGCGGGCAAATCATTCAACTGTTCGACAAATTGATTCACCGCGAAGTCCCCAGCGAACCCAACCCCAACATCGACCCGCGCTGGCGGCTCTATCGTCGCCCGTTTGTGATTGTCGGCGGCGAACTGACACTCGACAGCCTTGATTTGCGGTACGACCCGGTTGCCAAATTCTACGAAGCGCCGCTGCAAATGAAAGCCAACTGCGGCATGTTCCTGATTGACGATTTCGGCAGGCAGCAGGTCAGCCCGACCCAACTGCTCAACCGCTGGATTGTTCCGCTGGAAACGGAAATCGACCTGTTCCGGCTGCAAACCGGACAAACGTTTGAAGTCCCCTTCAAACAATTGATTGTCTTCAGCACCAACCTCGACCCCGAACAGTTGGTGGACGATGCCTTCCTGCGGCGCATTCAGATGAAAGTGGGCGTTTTCAGCCCCGATGAAAAGATGTTCTTCCGCATTTTTGTGGATATGTGCGACGCGCTCGGCGTGCCATTCGATAAACAATCGTTCATCTATTTTTTGCAGGAATGGTACCGAAAAACAGGACGCCCGCTGCAAGCGGTTCATCCGCGCGATATTCTGAAAATCGTGGTCTCGCTATGCGAGTATTCCGGCGAACCGTACCATCTCACCCCCGCGCTGATTGACGAAGCGTGCCGCTCGTATTTTGTGGACAGCGACCGCGCCACCATTTCCAAAAACCGCACCACCGCGCGGATGTAATAGCCCACACAGCCAACAAAAAACGCCGGCTCGTCAGTTGAGCCGGCGTTTTGTCTGTTTACAGCACTCTCATTGGGTGATGATTCAAATTGACTGCCGGAAATTATTCGCCGGTAGGGGCGAACCTGTGTGTTCGCCCTTTTTGGGCAGACACATAGGTCTGCCCCTACCCCTCCACCTTATTTCATCGTCAAAAGCAACCATCACCTCTCATTTTTCCGCGTGCGGATGCGGCAAATTCTTGGCAATTTTATCCAGCAAATCCCGCACCACAAACGGCTTCACCACATATTCACTGAAAAGGTCGGCGTATTTCACCGTCTCCCCTTCATCTTCCAGATAGTGCCGCGCGGTGAGCATAATGACGGGGATATGTTTAGTCGATTCATCCTGCTTGACCCGTTCCAGAATTTCCCAGCCGTACATGCCGGGCAACATCACATCGAGCAAAATCAGGTCAATTTCATTCTTTTTTTCATCCAGTATCGCCAAACCGTCCACGCCTCTATACGCCGCGGAAACCGTATATCCCTCACGCTCCAGAATGAGTTTTCCGAGCGTGACCATTTCTTTGTCATCTTCAATCATCAAAATATGAGCTGCCATGTCAGATATTTCCCCTCAATCATCGCATTATTTCAATGCTAAATTAATTATAGCACAGACTTTCCACGGCGTAAACTACCGATTTTCATCGCCCGAAAGATACCGCGTTGCCAACGTTTCCGCCAAACCGATGTACGTTTCCGGCGAGAGCGCCAGTAGCCGGGTTTTGTCATCGGCGGGGATGGGCAATTCGGCGATGAATGTTCGCAGCATCTCCGGCGAAATGGACTGCCCGCGCGTCATCGCTTTCAATTGCTCATACGGGTTTTCGATGCCCGCCTTCCGCATGACGGTCTGCACGGCTTCCGCCAGCACATCCCACGTCGCCGCAAGTTCCGCGCGCACCCGCGTTTCCGCCACCGATATTTTCCCCAATCCCCGCCGGAGGGACGCCAGCGCCAGCACGGAATATCCCAGCCCCACGCCGATGTTGCGCATGACGGTGGAATCGGTCAAATCGCGCTGTAACCGCGATGCGGGCAATTTCTGCGCCATAAATTCCAGCACCGCGCTCGACAGCCCCATATTCCCTTCGGCATTTTCAAAATCAATGGGGTTAACTTTGTGCGGCATCGTCGATGACCCCACTTCGCCCGCCACCACTTTCTGGCTGAAATAACCTTTGGAAATGTAAAGCCAAATATCGCGGCAGAGGTCAATCACAATGGTATTGACCCGCACAATATGGTGGAAAACTTCCGCCAAAAAGTCGTGCGGTTCAATTTGAGCGGTCATGGGGTTGTACGCCAGCCCCAACCGATTTTCGATGAAATTGCGGGCGAATGCGACCCAATCGACCGCCGGATAGGCGATGATGTGCGCGTTGAAGTTGCCCACCGCGCCATTTATTTTGCCCAAATACGGCTGCCGCGCGAGCGCGTCCGTTTGCCGCCGCAACCGATACGCGAACACCGCCAGTTCTTTCCCCACCGTGGTGGGCGATGCCGGTTGTCCGTGCGTGTGCGCCAGCATCGGCACGGCGGCATCTGCCGTCGCCAGCTCGCCCAAACGGTGTTCGATGGCGCGGACGGCGGGCAGCCACACATTTTCCACCGCCCCTTTGAGCATCAGCGCATACGCCAAATTGTTGATGTCCGCTGAGGTGCATGCGAAGTGGATAAATTCTCGGTGTGCCGCCAGCGGCGTGTCCGCCAAGCGGGATTTCAAAAAATACTCCACCGCTTTCACGTCATGGTTGGTGGTCTGTTCGATGGATTTTACGGCGCGAGCGTCCGCTTCATCGAAATTGACCACCAAATTACGCAAAAAAACGCGGTGGGGGTCGGAAAGGGGGGGCAATTCAGCGATGGCGGGGTCGTCTGCCAACGCGATGAACCATTCCACTTCCACATGCAGCCGGGTTTTGATGAGCGCGGCTTCGGAAAAATAGGCGGCAAGCGGCGCGACCTTCGCCCGATAGCGTCCATCCAGCGGTGAAAGCGCCGAGAGGGGTGAGTATGCGTCCGGGGCGCTCATAATGCGTCTGCCACCAGCAACCCGCCCAGCCCTACAATGACGCCGACGTGCAACAACCAGTTTCCCGGCGTGAGAAAGCCGAGCGCGGGCACGAATTGCGCAATCAGGCTGATGACCACCAGTATCAACCCGCTCAGGGGTAAAATGCCCTTAATTTCTGCCAAACGGTTCAAGAAGTTTTTCATAATCCATCCGCACTTTGTTGCTGAAATTGGTAGTGGCTCAATCAGGGCAACTGTCATTGCGAGCCGAAGGCGAAGCAATCCCCGCTATTGGGGCATGGCGATTGCTTCGGGCTACGCCCTCGCAATGACGCATCACCCGCTTGTGTACCGTTACCCTGAAATTTACTGCCGGTATGGCTCAAACGTGTCGAGCAGTTCCGGCGGGATACGCGCCGTGACGAGCGTGCCGGTCTCGTCGTGCGTTTCCGTTTCGATGGTCGCCTGCCGGTGCAGCAGCGACATCAAATCGCCCGCGCTGTACGGCAGATGTATGGTCAGCGAGACGGTGGTGGACACCAGCATGGTTTCCACCCGCGCCAGCAGCGCCGCCATCCCCAAGCCGGTGCGCGCACTGACCGGGATGCTGTCGGCATCGCCGGAGAGTGCCGCCTGCACCGCGTCAATATCGCCGTCGAAAGCGTCCATTTTGTTCAACACCGTCACCATCGGAATGTCGGTGGCGTTGAGCTGGCGCAGGGTCTCCGCCACCGCCGCCGCATGTTCCGCCGCATTGGGATGGGTGATGTCCACCACATGCACCAACAGCGAGGCTTCCACCACCTCTTCCAGCGTGGCGCGGAAAGCGGCAATCAGTTCGGTGGGCAATTTTTGGATGAACCCGACCGTATCACTGAACAGCACCTCCGCGCCGTTGGGCAGAGAAATGCGTCGCGTCGTCGGGTCAAGCGTGGCGAAAAGTTGGTCGGCGACGAAAATCGGCGAATGGTCGGCGGCATCGTCCGCCATCTCCGCAATCAGCCGGTTGAGCAGCGTGCTTTTCCCGGCGTTGGTGTAGCCCACAATCGCCACCACCGGAATCCGGCTTTGGCGGCGTCGCTGGCGATGCCGCGCGCGATGGGCGCGAACCTTTTCCAGCGCCTGCTTCAAATGGGCAATCTTGCGGTTGATTTCCCGACGGTCAACCTCCAGCTGAGTTTCACCGGGACCGCGCACCCCCACCCCGCCGGTTGCGCCGCCCGCACGCCCCCCCGCTTGGCGGGCAAGGTGCGTCCACATGCGGGTCAATCGCGGCAGACGATATTCCAACTGCGCCAGTTCCACCTGCAATTGCCCCTCACGGGTGCGGGCGTGCCGCGCGAAAATATCCAAAATCAGCGCCGTTCTATCCAGCACCTTCACATCGAGCTGTTTTTCCAATTCCCGTTGCTGGCGCGGACTGAGTTCATCATCGAAGATGAAAACCTCAATCGCCATCTCGTCGCGGTACTGTTTCAACTCGTCCACCTTCCCCGAACCGATGAACGTCGCGGGATTGGGTTTGTTCAGCCGTTGAAACGTGCCGCCCAGCACTTCCACCCCGGCGGTCTCCGCCAGCGCCGCCAGCTCTTCCAGTGAATCTTCAATTGCCAGCAAGCCGGTCTGAAAACGATGGGTGCGCATATCCACCCCCACCAAAAACCCGCGCTCGCCGGATGAATCCGTATAAAAATAACGGTCAGGATTTGTCATAGGTTATATCATACTCAGATTTCGGCGTTTGGGAAAATGGTTCATCTGAATGGTTTGCCATTTTCAAACGCCCTCGGTATAGTTTCTGCAATCATCATCAAAGGGATTGCCATGACTGCCAAAAAATCAAAGCTCGTATATTCCACCCGCGGCAACGCCAACATCAGGGGGGCGGAAAAGCATGGGCGTACCGCCAGCGAGAAGCCCGCCGCGCAAACCATCCGCGTATCAGTGGACAAAAAACGCCGGCGCGGAAAAACCGTGACGGTCGCCGCCGGGTTTCGGCTCAC
>JAJRSQ010000030.1 GCA_024278725.1 Chloroflexota bacterium | reverse complement strand
GCTTCCGATGCCGCTTGCACCGCGCGGTCGGAACGTCCCAGATAGATCCACAATTCGGCTTGTTCCCGAAATGCGCGCATCTGCCCCTCGTGGTCTTCCGGTTCCATTCGATGCAATGCTTCGCGGTTCAGATTCAGACTTTCGGTGTACCGCCCCTCAAAAAATGCGACGCGACACAGTTGGTTGAAGGCGCGACTTTCACCGGATTTGTCCCCACCGGCGGCGAAAGTGCGCTGTGCTTGCAATAAAGCCGATTTCGCTTCGTGCGCCCGCCCCCAAGTGACCAAAATCATGCCGCGATACAGCGCCAGTTGGGGATGCCGGGCAATCAGTGTTTCGGGAATGGCGGTCAACCATCGGGAAACGGTCTGTAACCGCCCGTTTTTCAAATAGGCGGGCGCGGCACGCACCACCAAATCCGCCAACTTCTCGGTGGCAGACGCCGCCCGGCAATGGCGAATCGCCCCATCCATATCGCCGACGGCTTCAAAATAAGATGCCGCCCGCAGGTGGAGGGGCGCAATCTCATCGCCGGATTGTCGTCGCAATTGCTCCTGCAAAAATTCCTGAAAAAGGTGATGGTAACGATACCAGCGACGATGTGCATCCAGCGAGACGATAAACAGATTTTGCGCTTCCAACGCCGTCAATATTTTCCACGAATGGTCAATCTTTAAAACGGCGTCACATAAATCGGCATTCAGGCGTTCCAAAATGGATGAACGCAGTAAAAATATCTGTATCTCCGGCGGTTGCGCCGCCAGCACCTCTTCGCTCAAATAATCGAATAAATAACGATTGGAGCCGCTGAGGGACGTGAGGAGGGTATCAATTGCGGGGGAATTCAACGCTAAGTGCAGCGCCGCCGCCCATCCTTCGGTCTCCTGCACAATGGCGCGGACACTTTCTTCCGGCAATTGCGGAATATCCGTCTGCGCCAGCAACGCGCGCGCTTCTTCCGGCGTAAAACGCAAATCATAAGCACGGATTTCCGTCAGTTCGCGGCGCGCCCGCAACCGCGCCAAACCAATCAGGGGGTCGGTGCGGGTGGACAAAAGCAGATGCAATTGCGGCGGCGCTCGCTCTAAAAGATGCGCGACAAAACTGTGGATGAGCGGGTTGTCGATAAGGTGGTAATCGTCCAGCACAACGGTGACATTCGCCGGGACATTTTCCACAATATCGTTGATGAAGACGGTGAGGAAACGCTGCCATTCGGCAGTGACATTGTTCATTTGCCGCAGGACGGCGCGGGTGGTCGTTCCGAATTCCGGGCAACGCCGGGCGATGCTTTCCAGCAGGTATTCAAAGAAGATGGAGGGATCGTTGTCGGTGGGGTCGAGTTGATACCAGACGATGGCTTCCGCCGTTTGTGCGGCAAACTGAGCCAGTAAGGTTGTTTTGCCATACCCCGCCGGGGCAGAGAGCAGAATCAACGGGTTTGCCAGCCCTCGCTTCAACAAATCCAGCAGTCGGGGGCGGGGCAACACATCGTCTCGAGAGCGGGGAACGTGCAATTTGGTTTGCAGCAAAAGGTCAGAGCGCGTCATGGGGTTTCATTCTCGCCTCATCCCCCCGGAGGACTTGACCAATGGATGAGACTGTACCCGTATCCTAGTGTATTCCCCTCAAAGAGTCAAGCAATGTTTCATTGAAAAGAGTCGCACATTGGGTCATTATCTGGTAAAATAGCAATGACCCTCCCATAAGAGATATTATCATGCGACAAACCAACTTTGGCACGCCCAACAAAACGAAAACGATTTTGATTGCAGACGACCAGCCGGGAGTTCGCACCCTTCTTGGAGAAATATTATCAGAAGAACGCTATAAATTAATATTTGCAGACAATGGTATCAATGCACTCAATATGGTTGATGAATTCCAACCGGATTTAATTTTACTGGATGTTCTCATGCCCGGTATGACAGGCATAGAGGTGTGTCAACAGCTGAAAAATGATGACCGCTGGCGACATATTCCAATCATTTTGATTACCGCCCTCGACAGCATCAAAGACCTGGCGCGAGGATTAGATGCCGGCGCAGATGATTTCATCCCCAAACCGGTGAGAGTGCTGGAAATACAAGCCCGGGTTCGCTCGCTGCTCCGGGTGAAGGAACAGTACGACCTGCTCGAAGCCCAACGCGAGGCATTGCAAACAACCTTAAAATTGAAAGAAGAATTGATGCAGGTGAAAGACCAGGCGCTGTCCAATCTAGAGGCGCTTCGTTATGCCGGGCTACGATTAATGAACACCCTGAATGTTGATTACATCATCGAGCAAACGGTGCGCGCCATTTTGAGTATCATCCCGGATACAGCGCAACAAGTCATGCACTTCTCTTCAGACGACAAACAACACCTAGTTCCCATTGTCTTCGAGGCGCAAAACAACACCAAAAATATATACGCCACGGTGGGCATCGAATCTATGGTCGCCACGGTGATTGCGACCCAACAATCCATGTACGAACCGGACGCACATTTTCAAACGCACCTAAATTCATCGCCTTTGTCCGGCATACGTTCAATCATCATCAGCCCTTTAATTGCCGAAGACCGGGTGCTGGGCACATTGAGCGTCACCAGCAGAAAAACGGACGCCTTCGCCCCGAACCATCGTCAAAGTTTGGCGATTTTAGCGAACCAGTCGGCAACCGCCATTTTAAAAGCGCGAATGTTTGAAGAGCTGGAGCGCGTCAAAAATCAGGAGACATGGAAGTTGCGCGGATTGTTCGAGCGATACGTCAGCCCCATTGTGGTTGAACGATTGATGCAGGAAGGAGAACCGCTGGCGTTAGGGGGAAAGCGGGAATCGGTCAGCGTATTGTTCGCGGATATTCGCGGTTTCACCACCTATGCGGAACATTTGGCGCCGGAATTGCTGATAGAAATGCTGAATCAATATTTAGCCCTGGCAGTTGAAGCTATTTTGGAAGAGGAAGGAACGCTGGATAAATTTATGGGCGATGCGGTGATGGCTATTTTTAATGCCCCGCTGAAACAACCCCAGCACACCTTGAAAGCAGTGAAAGCGGCGTTGAAAATTCAACAGACCACCCAACGCTTTAGTGCCACACTGCCCATAGAAAAGGCACTATATTTTGGGATTGGCATTGCCACCGGCGAAGCCGTGGTGGGAAATATCGGCACAATTCAGCAGATGAACTACACGGCAATTGGCGATGTGGTCAATGTGGCGAATCGCCTGCAGGAAAAAGCCGCCGGTGGACAAATTTTATTGAGCCAAGCCGCGTTTCAAGCCGTAAAAACAGATGTCATCGCCCATCCCGCCGGAGAATTCGCCTTAAAAGGGCGCACTTCGCTTGAAAAGACTTTTTTAGTCCAGGCATTGCGCGAACAATAGCCCTTTCCGACGGTTAAAGCCGGAAAAATCTGCGGGCAGTTTGACATCTTTTACATAATCCCTACAATTTCTACTGTACGATTACGAGAAAAATGCAATTGCTGGACTATGTACGTGCCAAAATTGTACATAACCGC
>JAJRSQ010000387.1 GCA_024278725.1 Chloroflexota bacterium | reverse complement strand
CGGATGATTTCCACTTCCCAACCCGGTATGTAAAAATGGAGACGGTCTAAAAATGCCGAATCGTAATATTGTTCCGGTAAATCATCGAACAAATTGGTGTGTTTGAGCATATACGGCAAATTGTGGCTGGTGTTGCCCACAAACACCATCGAGGCTTCGGCGCCAATGGTTTCCACGCCCCTGGAGAACGATTTGTTCGCCATATAGTTTTTCAAAATATCCACCAGCGCTTTGTTGGAGCGTTTCTTCTTGCCCGCGAATTCATCGAATGCCACGGCATCCCAATACCCCACCAAACCGAGCTTGCCGGTTGAATTGTTGACAAA
Organism: Chloroflexota bacterium; assembly: GCA_024278725.1. GTDB lineage: Bacteria > Chloroflexota > Anaerolineae > 4572-78 > 4572-78 > JANTHQ01. Next base: position 4,934 of record JAJRSQ010000387.1, on the reverse strand, counting down.
CAACTTGGGAACCGTAATTTCTCCGCCTGAAATCAGAATCCCGTGCGGCGAAAACTCAGAATAAATGTGTGATTTGCCGGTGCCTTTGGGACCCAATTCAATCAGATTGTAATTTCGTTCGCAATAGGGAATCAAGCGCGTCAGTTGCAATAATTTATTGCGCGTGCCCAGCATTTCAGGATTGAAGCCGATACTCTGAACAAGTAGGTCAATCCATTCATTTAATGTAAAGTGGCGACGGGCTTCGATGTATCCATCAAAATCAAAATAAGACAACTGAATAGGCTTTAACGATGTCAGTACCCACGGAACAATCCTGCTATCTTCGGCAAAGTGATATTCCAAATCGGCGATGCACCACACTCCGCTGACCAACAGTTTGGGGTGTTTTTTGACGGTATCGGCATCAATAAGCACTTGCCGAATGCCCAAGTTCGCGAACGAAGCTTCGTATGCGTCGATTTTCTCATTCAACGCCACACTGACTTTGTCAATGACCTTGTGCCGCCCTTTTTCGCGAATGGTTGATTTGACCAAATTCGCTTCGCTGCGGTGGACATAGTGTCGGCGCAAAATTTCTTTCACGCTTTCGATGCCCGATTGAATGCTGGCTTCATCAGACGTGGCGCAGTATTGCCCCAGCAGATACTCCAGCACGTACGACGGTACGATAGCATTCCCTTTGACGGTTTTCACCAGGTCTTTGCGAACAACCAACCCGGCAAAAAACTCGTTGATTTTTTGGTCAAGTGCGTTCATTTCACCCATACGATACTCCGATTACAAGTCAAAATCAGTGGTAAATTTTCGGCGCAATGTGTACCGCACAGACTTATAGAGCCGATATTTGGTGGTTTCCGGAATGCGTTCTTCCAACTTTAACAGAACATCCTGCTCATTGGCGGCATCGGCTTCACGACTCAAAACAAATTTCATCTGCACTTCCCGTTCACGTGGGTTTTCGGACGGGAAATCGAATATCTGCTCATGCCGGTCAGAAATGAGCGTGCCGTCTTGCGTGTAAATACCCAGTCGCAGCGTCCGCGCTTGTATTTTCGCAGAAACGGCTTCAGTTTGATACAACGTCACGGTGAGTTGACCGGTCGAGATGACCGATGAGCCGCCACGCAAAATTTCAACATTCACATACCCCACATCTCCCGCCCGTTTTTTGTTGATATGAACCACCGGCACGACAATTTCCTGCAAGGCTGCGCCACCATGCACATATCGGCTGCCGGCACCCTTAACCCGCAAACGATTGATGGATTTGGGAATGAGCAATTCCACATCGCCATCCAAACCAATTTGTCCGGCAGTGAAATACATCATCTCCGGCTGAGAGCGTAGCCTGCGCCCCAACACAAAGCGACGGTTGGATTGAAAAATCTCATCCCCTTCATAATCAATATCTGAAAAATCACTGTCACCGATGGCGCGATCCTGATAAATGAACCCGTGGTCTGCGGTAAGCAACAGATTGCTGAAATTTGCATTGATTAACTTTTTGACCAGCGTTAATAATTCTTCTATGGCTGTTTCCGCCGCAGCGAAAACCTGCTCTTCAGTATCACGTTTGTCGCCGGCGGCATCAATTCGGTTGTGAAACACATACACCATCGAATTTCTGCGGAACAGCGCGCGAGTATCATCCCGTTTCATATCAAGCAGGTCTTTGGCGCGGATGGCGATAGCCCCGGACGGAACCGCGCTCGCCAGAACCTTGCCGCGATTGGCGGTTCCCTGCGTGCTTTGCCCGTCTGCCAACACGTCTTTTGCCTGCAATGTGAGCCGGGTGTGCGGCAACAATGCCGCCATACCCAACGCTGTGAAACTGGGTAGCAGGGTAACCATCGGTTCAACTTCAGTGGTATAGCCTGATTCCTGCGCCATCCGTTCGGAAAATTCTACGCCAATTTCAAACCGGAGCGCATCGGAGATGATGACGGCTACTTTCTTCTGGTTGTCGAGAAATGGCGCAACAAATTGCCGAAAAAACGCCGACTGGCGCGCCACTGCAAACCGTCCCCATTCGCTTAACGGATTGAGTGTTTGCTGCCAAGCATCGTTTAGCGGCAGCAGATAGTTGTTGGCATACAGATTTTCGATGTGCTCGCGGAGGGGCTGTAACACGGTAATGTTGTTTGCTTTGCGTGTATGAAATATGAATTTTCGATAGTCCATATCCAAACGATACCACGTATCGGTGTAGTTTCGGATACCGTCCGCCGCATCGGGGATGGTGAATGTGCTGCGGTTCAGCAAATCAATAAATCGGGCGGCGTGCGCGATGGCTTCATAAATATGCGCGTATTTTTTGAACCAATGCGTGGTGCGCCGCTGCCGCACCAGTTGCGTGCAATCTTCTGCGGAAATGGTGTGACGCACCACCTGTGTCGCCAAATCCGACAGGATTCTTTGGTCAATCAGTTCAAAATAATCGAGGGTTTCCGGTATCGCGCCGGAACGTTCCTGCAAATCACCTTCAATTTGCAAATTATCCGCACACTGTGCCGATAAGGTTTCAAATGCGGCGCTGTGTTGCAGGCTGTCTTTCCAGTGATTGAGGAAAACCAGCGCGTTTTGCGACAACTCCGCTTCCTCTCCGAATGCCGACGCATACCCGGTCTGGAATAACGCCAGCACAAAATCTTTCAGCGTAGGCGAATCGGAAAAATAGCCGTACTGTTGCCCCAGTTGTTTCCACAAAAATTCATCCAGCGCCGAGCGTTTTATCAATTTGATTTTCTCATCTCGCTCCGCAGCCAACTCGTCAAGCAGCGCTTCGAGTATCGCATCCAAGCGGACATCCGCCGCGGTGCCGGCGCACACTGCCAGCATTTTCAGCCGAATTGTGGGAGCGGGATCATCTTTTTTCAATATCGCTTTCAAAGTCGTTCGCCGCGATTCGGCATTGAAAAAACTCTGATGTTCTGCCACCACATCCCAGAATTCGCGCTGCGGCAATTCCAGTTCCGCCAACCACAGTCCGATTTTGTCCGCCTGAAATACATCGTGCGCCAGTTGCACATCCAACAGCCAGTTTTCCAAATCGGGCGGTTCGGAACCTTCACGGTACAGCAGGAATTTTTGCTTTGGTTCTTCCCGCAAAATGCGGTATTTCACGCCGAATTCGTTGTTGTTCAACTCGATTTTCTCAACATCCGGCAGCGACACCGCGTCGAATTCTTCCCGCAGTTCGCGTTGCGGGTCATACCAAAAAATGATTCGGTGATGTTGAAATTTCTTTGCCAGTGATTGTTGGATTTTCATTTGTGCTTCCTGTTGGTTATTTTTTACCTTTTTGCGTCACCCTTCGATACGCCGTCGCTTCGCTCCGCGCTACTCACCCTTCGATACGCCGTCGCTTCGCTCCGGCTACTCAGGGTGAGGTTATCATCCTGAGCCCGTCGAAGGGTGAGCGAGTCGTCATCCTGAGTAGCCCCGAGCCTACCGAGGGGCGTATCGAAGGGTGACGCCTTCAAATCTTTTTCAACGCTTTGCCGAATTTGGCGTAGTTGACTTTCACGCCGTCATCCAAATCAATGGCGATTTGCCGCGTGGCGAGCGGGTATAGCACCTCATCTTCATAATCCCGCAGTTCCGCCAGAAATTTGTCCACCCGTGCGATGTCTTTGAGGGCGCGGGTTTTTTCCCGCGCGTTGCCGTGAATGCTGAGGTGTTCCATCCGAGCACGGTGCGCGATGAGTTTCTCGCGGAAATCGCGCAGATATTTCAGCACCACCGAAACGGTGTCCGGGCGGTAGCGGTGCATGTAAATCAGGGCGTTGAAACTCCCTTTGGGGCTGGAAAAGAGCCAGTAGATGGGACGCTTTTTGTAGCGTTTGACGTGGTCTTTGTAAAAATCTTTCAGGAAATACTGACGCACGCTTTTGCCGAGCGCGCTTTCGATAAAAGCCAGATTTTCTTCATAATGCGCTTCGCCGAAGGTAACGCGCAGGAATTTTTTGAACCGCTCGGTGATGTCATCCGCGAACCAGCCCGCGTCCAGAATGGGGATGACGTTATCGTCGTCCGGCGGGAAGGTGCCCTTCGCGCTACTCCCCCTTCGATACGCCGTCGCTTCGCTCCGGCTACTCAGGGTGAGATTACCGTCATCCTGAGTAGTCCCGAGCTTGCCGAGGGGCGTATCGAAGGGTGACGCCGTCGCTCCGCTTTCGTCTTCACCCTTCGATACGCGCTGCGCACTACTCAGGGTGATACCCTCGGATGAACCCGCGATGATTGCCCAATAATCCTCCACGGTTTGACCCTGATTGGCGAGTATCAACCCGGGTTTATCGAGCGAGTAGCGCCCGAACATACAGCCGACGGCGTAGCTGATGAATTCTTTGATGGTGTCCGCGCGCAGACGGTCTTCCCGTTGCGCGTCGGTCAGGTTGCCGCCGTAGCGATAGTGCGGGTTGCAGGTGAGGGTAATTTCGCTGAGGGGCACATCGGGGGTGAGTTCATCCTGCAAGCCGTATGCTTCAATGAAAATGCGGTTGTTTTCTTCTTCCAGCGCCTGCATTTCCTGCGTCATAGTTTGCCAGTGTTGGCGCAGGGCGGCGTAGGTTTCCGCCAGCGTTTCCCGGCGGTGCGCCCGGCGCAGCAGGGGCAAGTCGCGGAAGTCCCACGAGGTTTCGTAGGAGTCCCAGTCGGTGCGGGCGAGCTGAATATTCTGTTTGCTGTTTTCGATGATATTTGAGGATAGTGTATTTACGTCAGGGAGTTTAAGAATATGCCCCAATTTGAAATCAAGTGTCGGTGCAAGCATTGTCAATAGATGATTTGTAATCTTACCATTTAAGAATACCACATAATAAAGGAGTTCATCATCTTTTTTGGAAAACCCCATTGGACCCTTGGCATCAAACATAAATCCAGAGGGAACATATCTTACTGCAAACATACCACTTGAGATACCAGACCAT
>JAJRSQ010000386.1 GCA_024278725.1 Chloroflexota bacterium | reverse complement strand
AGGTCATCCGCCCGAAAAAGCTGCCAGTAAAGCAGCCCGGCGGCAACCAAAACAAAAGTGATGATGAATGCGGTTTGGAGGTTACGAATGGTTTTGTTCATGTTTTGTGATAGCCGTCAGCGTTCAGCGGTTAGCCCGTTGCTGAATGCTGATGGCTGATAACTGACGGCTGAAAGGCTCAGCAGCAACCCCACCATCACAAAGCCGGTGAGCAGGGAGCTGCCGCCGTAGCTGACGAAGGGGAGGGTCACGCCGGTGAGCGGGATGAGTTTCAGCGTGCCGGCGGTGATAAGCAACGTTTGCCCGCCGAGCATCGTCCCCAACCCCACCGCCAGCAACTGCTGAAAGTGGGTTCTGCCCGCCAACGCAATTTGAAAAGCGAGATAGACCATCAGCCCCAGCGCAATGAGTACCCCCAGCGCGCCGAGGAGACCATATTCCTCCCCGATGGCGGCGAAAACAAAATCGGTGTGTACCACGGGGATGGCGGTGGGCAAGCCCTGCCCCAATCCCTGCCCGAAAAACCCGCCACTGGCAAACGCCAGCAGCGATTGCACAATCTGAAAAGAACGCCCCGCCGGGTCGAGCCATGGATTCCACCATGCCTGCACCCGCAACGCCACATAATCGAACATGCGCGTGCCGAGTGCGCCCACCACCAACAGCAAGCCGCCGCCCATCAGCAAATATCGCTTTTGTCCGATGGCGGCATACAGCATCAGCAGAAAGGTGATGAAAAAGAGCAGCGCCGCGCCCAAATCCCGTTGCCAAAAAAGAAGCAGGATGGAAAAGCCCCACATCAGCAGCATGGGACCGAAATAGGCGGGGTGCGGCAGGGGCAAATTGCCGATTTTGGCGGGCAGGTCAATCATCTGACGGCGGCGGTCGCTGAGGTAGACCGCCAGAAAGACCACCAACAGAATTTTGAGCGGCTCGGAGGGTTGAAAATAGACCCCGCCGCCACCGAGCCACAATCGCGCGCCCGCACCGCTCGGATTCACGCCGAATACCAGCGTCGCCGCCAGCAATATCAACCCCGCCACCAGCCACGAATATTTATACTGTCGCAGCCAGCCCAATCCGCGCGGCACAAGCGTCACCGCCAACAGCATGCCGGTGCTGAGCACCAGCCACACACTCTGCCGAAGCAGGAAATTCGGGGCGAGCCGGGCAATCAGCACCAACCCCCACCCCACCAGCAACGCAGTCAGGGGGAGCAGGTGGGGGTTCGCGCGGGGCAATCGGCGGTGCAACAGCATATCCGCCGTGGCGAAACATGCCGTCCAGACGGTCAGCGCCGCGCCATATTCCCAGCGAAATCCATCCTGCAAAGCAAGCTGGATGAATCCAATGGCGGTGAAAAGGAAAGGTAAAAGCATAGCTATCAGCTTTCAGTGGTCAGCTTTCAGCCATCAGCGGACAGCCATTGCTGAATGCTGAACGCCGGCGGCTACCGGCTATAAATATTTCCCAACCAGCAAGCCGAATTTCTCTTTCGCGGCGTCGGAAATGGCGTCTCTGCTGGTGATGATGGCGTCTGCCATCGCATGGTGCGCCGCCATATCGGGTTCGTTCGCCAATTGGGGCACAATTTTTTTGATGGCGTGCTGGGCAGTGGCAACGTTGCCCAACAACGTTTTGATGACCATATCCACCGTCACCGGCTCTTCACTCTCGTGCCAGACATCGTAATCGGTGACGTGCGCCATCGTCGCGTAAGCGATTTCCGCCTCGCGGGCGAGTTGCGCTTCCGGTACGGCGGTCATACCGATGATGTCGCATTTCCAGTGGCGGAAAATCTTGCTTTCAGCTTTACTGCTGAAACGAGGACCCTCAATCACCACAAACGAGCCGCCCATATGCACGGGACGCTCATCCACGGCGGCGACGGCATCATACACAATTTGCGACAATTCCGGGCTGAACGGCTCGGCGAAGCTGATGTGCACCACCAAACCTTCGCCGTAAAAAGAGAGATCGCGGTTGCGGGTGCGGTCTACAATCTGGTCGGGAACGACGATATGCCCCGGCGCGAAATCTTCGCGCAGGCTGCCGCACGCGCTCACGCTGATGATATATTTGACGCCTAAACTTTTGAGCGCGTAAATGTTCGCTTTGTACGGCACTTCGGTGGGCGAAAGGCGATGTCCGCGCCCGTGCCGGGGCAAAAACGCCACCCGCTGCTCGCCCAGCGTGCCGACAATCACCGCGTCGGACGGGTCGCCGAAGGGGGTCACCACGGAAATTTCCTCAATGTCGGTCAACCCCTCCATTCTGTACAGCCCACTGCCGCCAATCACTGCGATTTTTACAGGTTCCATAAATCACTCCTTTTGGATTGGTTATTGGTCATTGGAGATTGGTTGCCGGCGATTAATTGCTAATCGCCAATCTCCAATCTCAATACAGCCAGCACTTCTTCAAAATTATCAAAGGGATGGAAATCAATCCCCTGCGATGCACAATGCGCTGCCAGCCGGTCGCCCCGTTTGGCGAACAGGATGTCCGCCACGGATGCCACGGGGAAATCGGAGATGCCGTCGCCGATGAAAACGGTGCGGAAACCCTCCCCTGCCGCTTCACGCACGGCGGCGGCTTTGTCGTTGCCGAAAGGCGTATCATCGAAATAATCCACCCGCCAGCGGCGATTCTCAATTCGGATTTGGTTGGCGCGGATGTCCAGTTTCGCCAGCCCCACCGTCGCCAGATATTCGCGGATAATCTGCGCCACGCCCGCCGAAAGCACCATGAACGGGATATTCTTCCCTTCCACCCAACGGACGAATGCCGGAAAAGTGGGGTCAATACCGTTTTGCCGGTGCAACAACGGTTGCGCTTCCGCCCATGACAGGCGCACCCCGGCAAATTGCGCATCATACCCCTGCCGAAACGAATATTCTCCGCTGACGATTTTATCGTCGATGGCGCAGCGGGCATCCCTGCCGATGCAATGGTCAATGATGAGGTTACACCCATCCACGCGGGTGATGGTTCCATCGAAGTCGCAGAAAATTTTCAGAGGTCGGGTCATTTTCGGTTTGCCAGTTCTTTTTCCAACGCGCGGAAAAACTGCACAATGTGCCGCCCGTTTTCGCCGAAATCCGCTTCTCCCACCCGCGAGGCGCTGTACACGTCCACCCGGTAATCGGTGGCTTGCCCCCCCGTGGGTTGAATGGTGATGGCAATCTCATCCACAAAACCGAGTACCGGCACTTCCGCCACAATGCGCCCCACGCGGTCTTCGGGGAGATAATCGGCAAAGGTGATAGTCCACCGCTGTCCGTATGTTTTTTGCGATTGCACCGCCTTCAGCGCGGCATCGTAAATTTCCCGTGGCGGCAAATCATAGCGGCGGGGACGCAAATCTTCAATCGGGTTGTCAAAGGTTGTGGCGGCATCGTTTTGAGCACCCACATCAAATTGAATATTCAGCACATTCAATGCCAAAGGCACAATAAAAATCATTGAAAAAAGAATGTAGAAGATTGTTTTTTCCGGCAAAAGAAACAAAACACGTCGGTGGTGCTTCTGCCGGTTGGGATGTCTCAGGTTGACGGCAGAAATCCACAATACCACCACAATTAAATTAATAAACCAGATGATTTCCCAGGGGATGAGCGAAATTTTCATGTATTATTCCTGTGTTTCCAAACGAAAAAAGTGATTGCCCACCCCGATGATGTCGCCGGGTTTGAGCGGCGTGGGTGCGGAAATGGGTGTCCCGTTGCGAGTTGTGCCGTTGGTGCTGCCCATATCGGCGAGCCACCACGCGCCGTCGCGCAGAAAAACGCGGGCATGCCGCGCCGAAACAAATTCATCATCCACGGGGATGGTATTGGCGGCATCGCGCCCCAGGGTGGTTTCGGGCAAGAGTTGCCATTGCCGGGCGGCATCATCCACCGCCACCAGCCGCCCGGATATCCGCACGGACGCAGTTTTCAGCACATGATACACCATTGTGCCCAAAAATGCATATAGTATCACCGGCGCGAGCAATCGCATTGCCAGCAAAAGCCAATCAATTATCATGGATGAATCTCAACGTGGATGGTTACTTGTCCCAATTGCAGTGCATCGCCCGCTTTGAGCGGCACACGAGTTGTGGCAGGTTTGAAGTTCACCCCCAACGGTTGGGTGCGGCTCAGATTTTCCGCGAAATAGATGCCGTTCTGCCAGCGCAATTGCGCGTGATGCCGCGAAACCGTCGGATGCGCCAGCACCACATCGTTGTCCGCATCTCTGCCGATGCGCACGATGGGCATCCCCAACCGCGCCGAGCCGTCGGGCAGGCGGATGTGCCAGTGGTTCGCCGGCGGCAATGAGGGTTGAAAACGTTTGGTGTCGCTGAAATCCGTCTCCGGGGGCGATTGATGTTCCGCGCTGATGGCAATATCGCCCGCCGCCACCGCCGCATCACCGACGATTTCCACGTACAATGGCGCGGTGAGCGTGCTCTCTGTTGCCTGCACCAGCGAACTCAAATAGCGTTCCATCGCGGCAATTTCCGCCGAAAGCTCCGTCACGGATTCCAAATTCGCCAAATCAGCGGGATGTATCCGCACAATATAGCGGTTCGGCGCCACAACGCTGCCATTGGCATCCGCCATTGCGCCCCGCTCCATCGCCCGCGCCAACGCCTTCGCCAAATCGGCGGGGTGAAGACGCGATTTGAATACCCGCATGAACGGCGTTTCCACCAACTGTTCCATCAATTGTTCAAACCGAAATAATTTGTTCACGGGGAAAATTATAGTGAAGGAAAGACGGAAATGCAAACCATGAACATTTATCCTCCACCTGTTTTTATGTTACAATAGTTGTTGAGATTGGCTAATTGAAGATTGGAGATTAGAGATTAGAGATTGCATCACACCTGACAACCAATCGCTAATCAACTAATAACTGACATGCTGCCGGATTTTCAGCTTTTACAACGAAATTATCTGCTCCGCATCAGCCAAGCAATGAGTTCGCAGTTGGATTTGCGCGCCCTGCTGAAAATCATCATGGAAAATGCGGTGGAATTGCTGGCGGGACAAGCCGGGTTGATTGTGCTGCGCCAGCAAAACGGGAATCTCACCCCTGCGGTGAGCATCGGTTTACCGCGCGAAGTTGTGCCCGATTTCGCGCCGCTGTGGGAAGATGTCCCCGCCAATGAGGACGGCATCCCCGATATTGCCCGACGGATGGCGCTGGCGGCACGGGCGGCACACATTCCCCTGCGGCAGGTGGTGGCACTCCCACTAAACGCGGAGGGGAAAAACCGGGGCTATATTTTCATCTTTCGGATGCGGGGAGCGGCATCATTCACCGAAAATGACAGCGATGTGCTGCGCACGTTCGCCAATCATGCCGCCATTGCGGTTCACAATGCCCATTTGTACCGCCAGATATTGAATGAACGGGAACGGCTGAACGCCATCATTGAAAATAGCGGCGACGGAGTGATGATGGTCAACCCCTTCCGCATCATCAAAACGTGGAACAGCACGCTGGTGAAACTCACCGGCATTTCCACAGAAGATGCCATCGGCAAACCGTGTTATGCGGTTTTGGATTTGAAGACCCGTCAGGGGGTGAGCGTGTGCCACACGCAATGCCCGATTCTGCATCCCCCGGAGAGCGGACAATTCTTCGCGGAAGGGTTCCACGAGCGGAAAGACGGCATGCGCATCGCATTCGCCGATAATTATTCGCCCATGTTCGATGAGAACAATCAGGTGACGCAATATATTGCCAATATGCGCGACGTGACCCGCCAGCGGGAAGCGGACGACCTGCGGGAAACGCTGTTGGCGGTCATTTCGCATGAGCTGAAAACGCCGGTGAGCATCATCAAAGGGTACGCGGGGACACTGGCGCGCGAGGATGCTCATTGGGACCGGCAAACACTGCACGAAGGGCTGGCGGTGATTGAGGAAGAAGCGGACAAGCTGAATGCGCTCATCACCAATTTTCTGGAAGCGAGCCGGTTGCAGGCGGGCAGTCTGAAACTGCACATCACAGAAGTATTCCTGCCCGAAATGGTGGGCGAGGCGGTGAAAACGCTCCGCGCCACCACCGAAGACCACACCTTTTCCATCACCTTTCCCGAAGACTTCCCCACCATTCGCGGCGATTACGAGCGTCTGAATCAGGTTATCACCAATCTCATCAGCAATGCCATCAAATACAGCCCCGCCGGGGGCACAATTCGCATCGGCGGGGAAACCACCGCCACCACCGTCCGCTTTTTCGTCGCCGATGAAGGCATCGGCATTCCCGCCGCCGAGCAGGAATTGATTTTCGAGCGGTTCCATCGGGTGGACAACGGGCTGACGCGCAAAGCGCCCGGCACGGGGCTGGGGCTGTTTCTGGTGAAAGCCGTGGTGCAGGCGCACGGCGGCTCGGTGTGGGTGGAAAGCGCGGTCGGCGCGGGGAGTACCTTCTGGGTGGAATTGCCGAAGTAAGTTTCGAGTTTCAGGTTTCAAGTCCAAAGTCATCACGCATCACGTTTTACACGTCACCGATGATGAGCGACAAATGACAAAAGGAAAAAATTATGCCAGCAAAACCGGATTCAAAATTAATTCTGATTGTGGATGATGAAGCGCGGATGCGCCGTTTCATGCAAATGAATCTCGATTTGGAGGGCTACCGGGTCATTGAGGCGGAAAACGGCATGCAGGCGGTGGAACGGGTGCGCGATGCCCTGCCCGATTTGGTGGTGCTGGATGTGATGATGCCGCAGATGGACGGCTTCGAGGCGTTGCGCCTCATCCGGGAAGTGTCGAATGTGCCGGTCATCATGCTCACCGTGAACGCCGATGAAGATTCGCGGGTGAAGGGGCTGGATTTGGGCGCGGACGATTACGTCACCAAACCGTTCAGTCCGCGCGAGCTTGCCAGCCGCATCCGAGCGGTGTTGCGCCGGTTTGAAGCCACATCCCCCATTGACAAGGGGATGATTGTGGTGGACGACGACCTGCAAATTGATTTGAACACCCGCCACGTCATCGTGCGCGGCGAATCCATCAAACTGCGCCCCATCGAATTTAAGTTGCTGTACCATCTGGTGACCAATGCGGGGTGGACAATTCCGCATGAAACGTTGCTGGCAAAGGTATGGGGGCACGAATACCGCGACGAAACCCACTATCTGCGGCTTTACATCACCTACCTGCGCCAAAAAATAGAAACCGACCCCGCCCACCCGAAATACATTCTCACCGAGCGTGGTGTCGGTTATCGCTTCATGGATTTTGAAAAACAGAAATAGCTACGATGCCCGCTCCAGCACTTGCACCAAGCCGGTGCTGCCATCGAGCAACACCCGGTCGCCGGAATGAAGTTGACGGCGGGCATCAATGTTCGACACGGCGGGCAAACCGTATTCCCGCGCGATGATGGAACCGTGGGAGAGCATCCCGCCGCGTTCCACAATCAACCCCGCCGCCAACGGAAAATAGGGCAAATAGGCGGGGTCGGTGGAAGGCGCAACCAAGATATGCCCGCGCGGCACATCCTCCGGCGATTCAAACTCGCTCAAAAATGAGATATGCCCCTGCACCTGCCCCGGGCTGACCGACAACCCCAGCAGCGTATCCTCCAGCGAAACCTCGGTGACGCCCCCCGCTTCCGAAACGTTGGGAACGGCGGCATCATCCATTACTTGCGGCACATCCACATCCCAATATGCCCGGTACGCATCCCGCCGCGCGGCAATGGTCGGTTGCAACGGGGCGATGGTGCGCAGCGCGCTCGCCATCACCTGCTCAATTTCTTCCACGGTGAGCCAAAAATAATCATCCGGGGCATTGATGAGTTTTGCCGCCGCCCATTTTCGCGCCAGTGCCAAATCCCACTGCCGAATTGCCGCCATTGCGCGCGCCTGCGCGGCAAACAACTCCGACCGCAAAACGAAGAGATGGTGCAGCTTTGCCAGCAATATCCGGGTTGCCCATTGCCGCCACGGAAACCAGCGATGCCATCCCCGCGCGTTGCGGGTGAGTTTTTGCCACACGTGCCGCACCGCCCGCCCGTCAGCGGCGCGGTCGGTGAACAATGTTCGCTGTAACTCCGCCAGTTGGGTATATCCGGCAATAGATTGCAACAACGCTTCCGGCTGTTCCCGATAGCGCGGAAAACCCATATCCGCCGGGTAGGCGCTGAGATAACCGTGTTGTGCCAGATAATCCTCAAATGCGCGCAAAAATTCAGTGCCCGCCAACGCGGTTCGGTAATCGTTCAACCGGAATGAGCGAGCGAGATACGCCACCACCGCCGGTTCCGCCAGCGCCAGACGGCTCAATTTCCACAGCGCGGTATTGTGCCGCACCGAAGCGGGGTCTTTGCCGAATGTGCCCAACGTCTGAAAAACCTGCACCGACGACTCGGAGAATGGCGCAACCAGCCGCGCAATCAGCACAGTCAGCCCGGTGAGCGCCGAAAGCAGCAACAGCCCGCCCGTCATCACATCGCCATAAACTTGCTCCCGAAAACGGAACTGGGTGAGCATATCATCAGTGGTGGCGGGAATTTTCTTCAGCGTGGCGATGATGTGGTCGGTGGATTGGCGATAATTGTCCACAAAAGCCCCGACGTGCCGAATTTCCCGCAGAATGTTGAGGAAAATACGGCGCGCGCGCCACACGTCATGCCAGCGGATGGCGAACGGATTCGTCACCGACCCCACCGGCACATATCCCACCATTGCCAGCAGGGGGAGCGGATTGAACCCCAATTGCGACAAAACGTGTTTGATAATATCCAAATTCAAATACGGTCTGCCAAAAAATAGTTTGATGTACGGACCCAGTCCGCTCACGTCAAAGCCCATCCGTTTAAAAAACATAATGCCCCGATGTTGCGTGCGGAGCATGAGGGATGAAAATAACGCCGATGGCAATTCGGGCAGCGTGCCGGGATGGTTGGCGCGCGTCCATTCGGCGGAGAAGTCATCCTGCGGATGCAGGGCGGCATCACCCGCGGAAAGGGTTGCCGATGATACGGGGCGAGTTTGCATGAAATAGAATTTATTTTTGCTGAACGCCCATTCCACATCCTGCGGCGCGCCCATCAGCGCCTCCACCCGTTCCAGATGGTGCGCCAATGTTTGCAATTGCGCGGCGGAAAGGGGTTCGCGGACGGCGGCGGCATCATCCCCCCCGCTTTTTTGGCGCACGGGAAAACCGGGTTTCTGCCGGTCGATATGGTAACGGAACGGCGTGACAGTCCCCTGCACCACCGCATCCCCCAACGCCGATACCGCTTCCACCACCAGCTCATCGCGCGCGCCGGAGACGGGGTTCAGCGTGAAGGCAACTCCGGCGGCATCGGGTTTGAGCATGGGCTGGATGAGCACGGCTATTTTTATTTTTCGGATGGGAATATCATATTGGATGCGGTATTTCAGGGCGGGACCCATCAGGGTGGATGCCCAGCAACGGGTCAGGCTGACGGGGATTAATTCGCGCGGGACGGCGAGTTCGGTCAGATGCAGCCCGGCGAAACTGTGGCGCTGTCCGTCTTCATCCACCGCCGATGACCGCACGGCAAACGATTCGACGCCGGGGGGGAACACATCGGCGAGCTTCTGCTGCAATTGTTCGTCCAAAGGGCGCGCGAGGGGTTTGCTTTTCAGAAAGTCTGCCAAAAAGTGCAGCGCGTCTTCCGTCACCGCCACATTCGGCGAGCCTTCCCAAATGGGGCGCAACGATTGCGCAACGATTTGCGCCTCCAGAAAGGCGGTGGTCACCACCAGCCCCGGCAGCACCGGCAATTTATTTTGATGCAGTCGCGCCAGATTCAACGCTTTTGCGCCCACCAATGGCAGGTCGGTGGACTCAATTTCGTTCAGGGTTAACAGAAACGGTTCGGTCATGGTCAAACCCGGATTGACTCATAAGGGTTAAAAACAGCACAGAAACGGGCACAACGCCCGAAATTGCCACGTAAAAATAGTTGAACGTTTCCGCAATGAGCAAAGCGGTGGGCGCCAGCAGGGTCAATCCCAGCGAAAGCAGGATGCTGACATAATAGCCGATTTTGCTTTTGGCATGCAACCCCCACGCCACATTCAAGGCGATAATCCCCAAAATCAGAAAACTGATGGCGATGGTCAACGTCCACAGTTGGAGGGGGGTGATATAATAGGGAAAGTTTCGGCTGGTCAGCACATCCCCGATGCGCGCAATAATTTCTTTCACGCCGGCGCCGAGAAACAAGATGCCCAATCCGCTCCAAAAGGCGGTGACCAGCATCAGCGGCAGAGGTCTGCCCGGCGATTGCCGCACCACCGGCGGTGAGGCGTCGGTTTTGGGGTTGGTAAATTCGGCGATTTGCGCCATACCGCGCAAAGCGTAATCATTGGCGGGGTTGATGACCAGCACATTTTCCAAACATATTTTACGGTCGGCAATTGTATCGGCAAGGTAGCTGAGCCACACCCATGCGGCTTCATTGTGAGGCTCGGCTTCAACCACATCATACAGCAGGTTTTGCGCCGTGATACGATCGCCCTGTTTGGCAGCTTTGATGCCCAGTGCCAGTTTTTCTTGGGTTTTCACATATCGTTCCGGTCTGAATGGGTCGTTGTCGTGCTATCAGAAGTTTAACATAGGAACAGAGTCCCGTCAAACACCCTATGTTAACTTACGTCAATAACTGCCGAGCGGGGTTT
>JAJRSQ010000385.1 GCA_024278725.1 Chloroflexota bacterium | reverse complement strand
GGCACGCTGCAGCGTGCCCCTACAACGCCACCGATTTTCGTTAAAACCGGAAGAAAATGCGTAAGAGCGGCTCGCAAATCGCCCCTGCGGCGTGAAATCATGAAAACCGGCAACCTTAAACTTTACTTTGCAACAGCCGTGAATATAAATGCAGTTGGTGTTGACAAAAAAATTTACGCATGCATTTCGTAAGTTTGTGCGGCGTGATGCAATACTGCAACAAAGAATTGAAAACACGTTGAGGCAGATGGAGACAGATATTTTTGCCGCAAGTTTGAGTACGCACAAATTGAGCGGTGTATTGACCGGATTGTGGGCATGCTCGTGCGGTTATGATTGCCGCATCATTTTTGCATTTGAGAAAGATGATGCGGGGCAAGATGTTATCCTTCTTTTGGATATGGGCACACACGACGAAGTTTATTGATGTCTCCTGCTACTTTCTCCCAAACTCTGTGGAAAATTTACAATCGCCCCGCGAAGCCGACCCCGTGGGCGACGGGCGGCAATTTACCGTGGGATGACCCCGATTTTTCCGAGCGGATGTTGCGCGAGCATTTGGACGAATCGCACGGTGCGGCATCGCGGGTGGCGGCGGAACGGGCGGCGCAAATCGAATGGCTGTGGCAAAAATTGCGACTGTCGGCGGGTGCGCGGCTCTTCGATGTCACCTGCGGACCCGGATTGTATGCGGTGGCATTCGCCCGGCGCGGGTGCGCGGTCACGGGGGTGGATTTCAGCCCGGCGGCGATTGACTATGCCCGCGATTTGGCGCGCGCGGAAGGGGTTTCGGCGCGGTGTGCATTTTTGCGGCAGGATGTGCGGGCGATGCACGACATCGGCGGCGGGTTCGACGGGGCGATTCTGCTGTACGGGCAACTGGCGGTGATGACCCGCGCGGAGGCGCAATCGGTGTTGGCGCAGATTGCCGGGGCGCTCAAACCCGGTGCGCGGCTGGCGGTGGAACTGCTCAACCCCGACCGGGTGGACAAAACCGACAGCACGTGGTGGTTCACCGATGACGGCGGCTTGTGGGGCAATGCGCCCTTCCTGCATTTGGGGGAACGGTTCTGGCTGGCGGAAGAAAATCTTTCCGTTGAACGGTATCAGATTGTCCATCTGGAAACAGGGGCGATGGACGAAATTCAGTTGTGCGACCAAGTTTATCCGCCGGAAGAAATGGCGGCAATGATGCGCGACGCAGGCTTTTCGACGGTGGAGGTCATCCCCGCGTGGGGCGATTTGCCGCTGTATGATGCGGATGAGTGGCTGGTCTATCTGGCGGAACGGTGAGACGAGTTACGAATGACAAGTGACCAACCTCAAATCGCCAGAATATCCGCGAGCAGACCCGCCGCGGTTTCGATGCCGCCCGCACCCGCGCCGACGAGCGTCACGTCGCCGAGCAAATCGGTGCGGTAGGTGACGGCGTTGGTCGTGCCCATCACCTGCGCCAACGGGTCGGAGAGGGGGAGCAGCACGGGTTGCACGCTGGCTTCCACCTGCCCGCCCTGTTTTTCCACCTGCCCGATGAGCTTCCACCGCTTGCCCGCTGCTTTCGCTGCCGCAATATCATCGGCGGTCAGTTGGGTGATTCCCCGACACGAAATTTCATCTTTTGTCAGCGCGCAGCCCATCACCGCGTTGGCGACAATCAGCACCTTTGCCAGCGCGTCGATGCCCTCCACATCCGCCGTGGGGTCGGCTTCCGCATACCCCAGCGATTGCGCTTTTGCCAGCGCGTCGGCATAACTGCGCCCCGCTTCCATTTCCGTGAGAATGAAATTCGTTGTGCCGTTCAAAATGCCGCGCATCGCGGTGATTTCATTGCCCGCCAGCGCGTGCCGCGCCAACCGCAGCGATGGCGTTCCGGCGGTGACGGTGCTTTCAAAGAGAAATCGCGCGTTGTTCGCCGCCGCCAGCGCCGATAAATCGGCATATGCCAGCGCCACGGGACCTTTATTGCTCGTCACCACATTTTTACCGCGCGACAGCGCCGTGCGGCAGTGGTCGAGCGCGGGCTGTCCGGTGGTCATATCGGTATGGCTCACTTCCACCACCGTGTCGGCGTTGCTGTCGCGCGCCAGCGCCAAATTGCTCCAGCCGCGTTCCAAGCCGGGCGAATCGGGATACCCGGCAAACGTGCCGTCTTTTTCCAGCGCGGCGAACAGCGCGGCGATGTCCAGCCCGTCGGGGTGGTACAGCGAGCCTTTGCCGGGCGTGGCGACGGCGACGATTTGCAGCCGGATGTGGCGCAATTGTTTCAAATCGGCTTGTTTGGCGGCGATGATTTTCGCCAGCGCTTGCCCGACGGTTCCGAAACCGATGAGCGCGAGTCGGTGGGTGGTGGTTTTCATGCGATGTTCCTCTCTGTGGTGAAGGGATATGTGGTGAGCCAGCGCCACATCAATTTGAAAATATAGGGGGCAGGTAGGATGATTTCATCCGGCGGGTAAACCGTTGCCCCGAAATTTTCCATCCGCCGGGCAAACCGATGTCCGGTGGAATCGGTGGGTGGAATATCTCCCAGCGCGGCGAAGGTTTCGGCGCGGACGAAAATGCCGCTGTCCCAATCGTAATGTTGGTGATAGCGCATCATCTTCGCCATTTTTGCCGCAAAAGTTCCCAACGGTGCATTAAAATGCAGATGAAAACTCCCGCCGATGGTGGTGGGCAGCAGTGAAAGATTCCGCGTGATGGCTTCGGTAGCAGTGGGGGGGAAGTGTGCGGGCGGGCAGGCGAAAAACAGCACGTCGCCCGATGCGGCGCGCGCGCCTGCATTGAGCAGGGCGGGCAAAGTGGTTTCAGGGGTGCGAATCGCCGTGGCGGCGAACGATTCCGCCAGCGCGGAAACGTCGGCGGGGGAAACGAGCAGAATTTCCCCGGCGGGCTGTGTCTGCGCGGCGATGCTGCGCACGGTGGCTTCGGTTTCCGGCGTCGGTGCGACAACCGGAATAATGGCTGAAATGTTCATCATCACATCGTTTCTGTTGGTTGGTCGTGCCCAAAACAGCAACGCTATTATAGCACGAATGGCGGGATTTAAAAAGCAGAACCCCCGTGCCGTCGGTTTGGGGACGACACGGGGGCGGAGAAGGGAGGAGGGAAAGCTAAAGGTGTTTATTCGGTGGCGACTGTTTCCAGCCCGACCAAATCGAGGATGTCGATTCGTTTGCGCCCAATTTCGATGAGTTGTTGGGATTTGAATTCGTTGAGGGTGAGGGTAGCGGTTTCGCGGTATGTGCCCACCGCGTCCGCCAAATCTTGATGGGTGTAGCCGTAAACGCGGTCGCCCTGTTCGCGGCTCAAATGCAGCAGCAGCGATGCCAGCCGCGCCGAGACGCTTTTGAACGCCATATCTTCCAGCCGGGCTTCGGCAGTGCGCAGCCGGTCGGCTAGAATGTTCATCAACCGTAACGCCACCGGCGGCTTGCTCAGAATCAGCCGTTCCACATCGTGGCGGCTCATCACGCAGAGCAGACAATTTTCCACCGCTTCGGCGAAGGTGTTGTGCATGCCCTGCCCGATGATTGCCATCTCCCCGAAGATGCTGCCCGCTTCCACATTGGCGACCACCAGTTTTTTCCCGTCGGGGGTGAGGCGGTAAAGCTGCACTCGCCCCTTTTTCAGGATGAACAACACCTCGCTGGTATCTTCCGCGCGGTAGAAAATTTTTCCGCGCCGGCAGGTGCTCATCGTGGTGGTGCGGTCCATTTCCTGCATATCGGCTCGACTTAACCCCTGAAAAATATCCACCATATTCAAATAACGAATTTTTTGCGCACTGTCCATTGGTCACACTTCTTTCTTTATTCTGATAACCATTCGGCAATATCGTTGTAATCGGGATTGCCCAACGAAACTATTTTATCGTCCAAGACATAGGTGGGGGTGGCCAAAACATTGTTGGGGACAATCACGGCGGGATTGTCCAAGTCTATCACTTCCACCGAAAGATACGGGTAATTTTGCTGGATGTGGTTGGCGGTATTGTGCGCTTCAGCGCAGCCGGTGCATTGTGTGCGAACGTAAATTTTTAATTGCG
>JAJRSQ010000384.1 GCA_024278725.1 Chloroflexota bacterium | reverse complement strand
GTGGGGTCGCCGCGATAGTCGTAACCCAATTTGTCAATCTCATCCAGCATGATGAGCGGGTTGACAGAGCCGCAGCGTTTCATGGTTTGGATGATTCTGCCGGGCATCGCGCCGATGTATGTGCGCCGGTGTCCGCGAATTTCCGCCTCATCGCGCACGCCGCCGAGGCTGAGCCGGGCGAATTTTCGCCCCAGCGCTTCGGCGATGGATTTGCCGAGCGAGGTTTTGCCCGTGCCGGGGGGTCCCACAAAACAGAGGATGGGACTGCGCAATTTGCGGCTGTTTCTCACCCGCGCGCGGACTGCCATATATTCCAAAATGCGTTCTTTGACGCGGTGCAGACCGTAATGGTTTTTGTTCAGCACCGTTTCCGCATGGTTGATGTCCAGCAAATCATCGGTGGTTTCTGTCCACGGCAGTTCCAGAATCCAGTCCAAATAAGTGCGAATGATGCCCACTTCGGGCGCCATCGGCGGAATATCCTTCAGGCGGGAAATTTCCTTTTCCGTTTTTTGGCGGGCTTCCTCCGGCAGGTTTTTGGCTTCCACCCGCCGCCGAAGTTCGGCAATTTCGCCGGCGAAACCGTCTCCTTCGCCCAGTTCATTTTGCATGGCGCGAATTTGCTCGCGCAGGAAGAAATCGCGCTGGCTTTTGTCCACCTCTTGCTGCACCTGCGTCTGAATGCGATTTTCCAATTCCAGCACGTCGAATTCGTGGGCTAAAATGGTGGTCACGCGCTGTAACCGCGCCACCGGGTCGAGCGTTTCCAGAATTTGCTGGCGGGTTGCCACATTAATATCCAACACCGAAGCGATTAAATCCGCCAGCCAGCCCGGCGCGGAAATATTGTTTGCCGCAATCACCGCATCTTCGGGGATGTGGGGGTGCAGCTTGGCGATTTTCTCGAAGAGCGTCAGTACCGCCCGCATCTGCGCTTCGGTTGCCAAACTGAGTTCCCCCGTTTCTTCCGGCTCTTCAATGCGCCGAGCCGTCACATACGGCACAATGTCATCCAATTCCCATTCGAGCATCTCGACGCGCTCTTGCCCCTGCAGCAGCACGCTCACGCTGCCGTCCGGCATGCGCAAAAAGCGCACCAGCGCGGCATGCACGCCGATGTGATACAAATCTTCCGGCTCCGGATATTCAATTTCCGGATTGCGCTGGGCAACCACAATGAGCGATTGCTCGCCGGTATGGACGGATTCCACCGTTTCCAGCGGAACCCGTTCAATCACCATCAGCGGGGTTAAAATGCGCGGATACAGCACCGCATCTTTCAAAATTAATACCGGACGCTCAATGACGGGCGCGGCATCATAAAACAAATTATCATCATCTAATTCAAAATCGAACATGCGAGCCTTTCCGGGCATAGCCTACACTTGAGTTTGGATTTCATATTATAACAGAGTTTGCCGAAAAGCAACATGTCTATTTACCATTAATCCATAAAATGATATACTTGTTTATGAAACGGAGTGGCGAAAAAGTGCGCCCGCCCGTTCAATCTCCCACAAAAAATTGGAGGCAACCCATGTATGCCGAAACTGCATATTGGATGGCGTTGATTTACGGCAGCGGTTTGCGGTTGAGCGTCATCAAGCCCATCGCGCAACAATGGTATTTAATGGAAGGGCGTTCAGTGGTGGATTTGTTCAATCTTTCCGCACCGGAACTGAGCCTTCATTTTAACATCGCGGAAACGGATGCCGCCAAAATTTTGAATGCCGCCAAAACACACGCCCATTATCTGGCGCAGATAACCCAATGGCAGAAGCAGGGCATCACCGTTTTACCGTTGAGCCATCCGCAATATCCCGCCCGTTTGGTGAACACCCTTTCTCCGCAGCGCCAGCCGCTATTGTTGTGGGCAAAAGGGAATTTAGACCTGCTCACCAAGCCGATGGTGACCGTGCTGGGCAATCCGAATTTGGATGACGCGCACACAGAGGCGATGAAAACGATGGTGACCGAATTGTCGAAAGAAGACATCGGAGTGGTGAGCGGTTACGGCAAAGGGTTGGATCGCATCGCGTTTGAAACCGTGCTGGCATTGGACGGCGGGCAGGGGGTGGCAATTCTCCCGCTGGGATTGACCGCCTTTGAGACGCTGACCCGCAAATTGGATGCTCCCCTCGCCGCCGGAAAAACGGTGCTGGTCAGCCCGTTCACGCCCGACACGGCATACAAAGAACCGTTCACCGCCGCCCGAAATTTGCTGGTGGATTCACTGGCGATGGTGCTGCTGGTTCCCGACGTGGACGACAGCATCAAAGAACGGGCGGTGGCGGCGCTGGAACGGGGGATGCCCGTGCTGGTCGGCATCACCGATACCCCGGCGAATCGGGAATTGATTGCCGCCGGGGCGTTTTTGATGACCGACACCGATGAAGTGGTGGAACTGGTGCAGCAAGCCATCATCGACAATGCCTTGCAGGCGCAGGTGGCGCAGAAACCCGCCGCCGAGCCGCTTCCGCCCCGAAAAATGCTCGATGGCAGCGACGATTACGCCCTGCACGCCGATGTTGCCGACCCGCTGCCGCCCGCGGAAACCATCGAAATTCTTTCGGCGGGCGGGAATGTCCCCTCGTCTCTGCGGGCGCGACTGATGGCGCTGGAGCAGGAAGCGAAAAAAAATCAGCCCTCCGAAAATTAAGGCAATGCAGATGCCCCCCGCGGAAACGATACAATCGGCGCTGGTCAACGCCATTCAAACCCTGAGCCGGGCGCAGATTGCTTCCCCCCGTTTGGACGCTGAAGTGCTGCTGGCGCACACCCTCCGGTGCGATAGAAGCCGCCTGTACGCCCACCCGCACGCCCCCTTGCCCGCCGATGCTGCCCGCACGTTTTCCGCGTTCATTCGTCGCCGCGCCGCCCATGAGCCGGTGGCACATCTTTTGGGCGAACGGGAATTCTTCGGGCTGCCGTTTTTCGTTTCCTCCGCGGTGCTCATTCCCCGCCCGGAGACGGAATTATTGGTGGAGCATGTGCTGGCGCGGGTGTCTCCATCCGCCCGTATTGTGGACGTGGGGACGGGCAGCGGCTGCATCGCGGTGAGTTTGGCGGTGCAATTGCCGTCGGCGCGCATTTTCGCCACCGACATTTCTGCCGATGCGCTGGCGGTGGCGCGGCGAAACATCGCTCGGCACAACGTCACGGCGCAGGTATCGCCGGTGCAAGCCGATTTGCTGACCGGACTGCGCGGAAAATTCGACGCTATCGTCTCCAACCCTCCATACATCGCCCCGGCGGAACGCTCGACGCTTCCCCCCGATGTCCGCGAATTTGAACCCCCGCAAGCCCTCTTTTCGGAAGATGAGGGCTTGGCGCATTTGATTCGCCTTTTGAAAGATGTGCCATCCCTGCTTTCGCCCGGCGGGAGGGTGTTTTTGGAATTCGGCGCGGCGCAGGGGGCGGCAGTTTTGTCCGCCGCCAAACAGATGCATCCCGCCGCCTCGTTTTCAATTGTGCAAGACTTGGGCGGTCGAGACCGGTTGCTGGTGGGCGCGTTTTAAATCCCCAAATGACTTACCGAAAAAGAAAAAATATACCGAATGTTGCTTACATCTTGCCAAAGGATGGGCTGCATGATAAAATACCGCGCAATTTGCTTCTGTTTTTGAGGCAGACCGCTCGCATAGTGATTACGCATTGTTGCCATTCCCTCAAAATCATGCAGAATATTGGGTGTTCCTGAGTGCACCGTGCGGGCAAACATGAAAAGGAGTTGCGTTTTCAACTATGGAAAATCGGATGGATTCTTTCAATAACCCCCTGGGTGGTTTGGGGAACGCCATTGAAAGCAAAACCGGCGGGATTATCATCAATTTTGTTTTGATACCCGTGCTGGTCATTGCGGCGCTTTTGCTTCCCCCCATCAATTTGGCAAAAACAATCAGCACCATTGGCTATGATAATTTTGATAAAACAACCGGCGGCAGCGTCGCCGACCCCGACGGCACGCGGGTGGATGTGTTGCCGGAAGGGTTGGAAAAAGATATTGCCCTGAAGTTGACCCCCATTCCCCGCGATGTCTTTCTGCGCGGCGATACCAGCCGCGATTTGGTGCAGGCGGCAGAACAATTTCCGCCCAATCTGGTGATGAAAAGCCCGTTTTACCGGATTGCCCACAAAGGGGCAGACCCCTCGGCGGTGATGCTGTACGTGCCCATCCCCAATGAATCGGAACCGTATACCACGCTGGATTTGTACAGTTGGAACGGCGAAAGTTGGGAATGGCTGCCCAGCCATCAGGTAATTGGCGAAGAAACGCTGGAAGCGCAGTTGGACTATCTGCCGCAATCGGTGGTGGTGGTGCAGACGCACCCCGTGCGCCCCTACTTTTCCACCAATATCACCGAAGGCGCGGGTATCCCCGCCGACGTGAAAGATTCGCTGGTGGAAGTGAACCCGCAAGGGTTGTTCCTGGATGTGGATGGGCGCATCGGGGGGCAGATGGCGGCATTGCCCGCCACGGATGGCAATGTATCGTATATTGTTGTGCCGACCATCCGCAACTGGGAAGACAGCGGTGTGGTGCGCAGCGATTTGATTGACAATATGCTGATTGACCCCGTCGCCCGTCAAACGCAAATTCAAGCCATCACCGATTTGGTGGTGGGGCAGAACCTTGCCGGGATTGATATTGACTATCGCGGCATTGCGCCCGATTTAAAAGAAGATTATTCCCAATTCATTGCCGATTTGAACAATGCCCTGCCGGAAAATAAACGGCTGTCGGTGCATGTGGAATTGCCGCATCAGGTTTCTGCGGATACGTGGGACACCGGCGCTTTCAATTGGAAGGCGCTCGGCAGAGCCGCCGATGTGGTGAAAGTCCCCACCCCCATTGACCCGCGCGCGTATGTGCCGGGCGGCGAGATGGAGCAAATGCTCGCTTGGGCGGTGGGCGAGATTAATCGCTATAAAATGCAGCTGGTGCTTTCCACCAAAAGTTTGGAAGAGATGAATGGCATCGGGCGCGAAGTCACCTATGATGACGCGCTGGCGCCCTTCGGGAACGTGAATATCGCTTCCGGTTCGACCACGGTTTTGCCGGGGCAGAAAGTTGAATTCAGCCTGATTGGGCTGAACGGCTCCACCGGCATTCAGTATGATGCCAACAGCGGCACGTATTGGTACGCCTATGTGGATACCGGCGGGCAGCAACGGACAGTATACATTCAAAACGCGGCGAGCATCGCCAAAAAATTAAATTATATCGCCAAATACAACCTCGGTGGGGTTGCGGTGCAAAACCTGCTCACCGAACCCAACGACAGCCAGATTTGGGGCGTGGTGAAAGAGTTCCTGAATTTGGTGATTCCGCAGGTGCAAAGCAATTTTTCGGTGGTTTGGACGGTGAACAGCGACGGGCAGGGGGAAGTTGCCCAGCAAGCGGCATCCCTCAACGACCCCCGCTTCACGTGGGTTGCGCCTGAGAGCGCCGATGGTGGCGCGTATGAAATTTCCGCACTCATCAGCGCTGATAGCGGCAACAGCGGCAGTTTCCGCGGCAGTGTGCAGGTGGTGGTCGCTTCGCCCACCCCGACGCCTTCGCCCACCCCGACCCCGCTCCCGGCGACGGCAACCCCCGTCCCCCCGACGGCGACGCCTGTGCCGCCCACCGCCACCCCCAAACCGGCGGCGCCCAAACCGCAAGCGCAATCCAGCGGTCCCGCGCCCAACGTGAATTTACCCTTCGATTACGGTATTCAGGTTGACCCGATGAACGTGCCGGGCAATATCCAGCCGGTGGTGAACATGGGTTTCCGCTGGGTGAAATTCCAGATGCCGTGGAAAGAAGCCGAACCCAGCCCCGGAAATTATTCATGGGGTGGCTGGGACGGTCGCATCAATGCCTATGCGGCGGCGGGCATCAAAGTGATGCTCAGTATCCCCAAAGCGCCGGATTGGGCGCGTCCCGGCAATACCGACAAAAGCGTGGAAGGTCCCCCTGCTGACCCGCAGACCTATGCCCGCTTTGTGGCGGCAGTTGCAGACCGCTATCGCGGCAAAGTGCAAGCCATCGAAATTTGGAATGAGCAGAACATGGACTATGAGTGGGGGCGCGAACCCCTTGACCCCGCTCGGTATATGGAAATGCTGAAGGCATCTTACACGGCTATCAAGGCGGTGAATCCCGACATGATTGTCATCAGCGGGGCGTTGACCCCCACCGGCGCGCCGCCACCCGTGGCGATGGACGACGCGCAGTATTTGCAAGCAATGTACGACAACGGGCTGAAAAACTACTCGGATGCCATCGGTTCGCATCCCAGCGGCTTTGCCAACCCGCCCGACGCCAAATTGCCGGAAGGAAACCTGCCCGACAAAGGCTTTGACGACCATCGCAGTTTCTTCTTCCGGGAGACGATGGAAACCTATCGCCAAATTATGATCAACAACGGCGATGCCGGCAAAACCATCTGGCCCACCGAATTCGGGTGGCCCGTGATGCGTTATGATGACGGACGTTTCCCCTTCGCGGCGGAAAACTCGCTTGAAACGCAAGCGCAATACACCGTCCGCGCCTATCAGATGATGAAAAGCTGGGGTTGGGTCGGAACTGCCTTCCTGTGGAATCTCGATTACAACATCACCGCAGCGGGCACAGAGCTGTCGAACTTCGGCATTATGGGCGCACCCGTCTACGATGCGCTGGCGAACATGCCCAAGTAGCATTGAAAAAACGTATCTATACAGGGGGGTCATTGCGAAGCCCGTAGGGCTGAAGCAATCCCCACTATTCAACCCGGAGATTGCTTCGCTTCGCTCGCAATGACATTTGTCACACTGATGGCTGTATAGTCACGAAAAAACAAACTACAAAAGCCGATCCGACCACATCGCTGGCGGGTCGGCTTTTTAGTTGACGTAACCCATATAAAATGGTAATATTATGTTATCTTGGGTTCATGTGTAACCGCAGAGGTAGTTAATCATGGTAGAAATATTAAGCGCCTTGCTACAATACATCTTCAAAACATTGGCGAGCCTTGCAGGGGTTTTGATATTCTTGCTTTTTGTGGGCTATTTGCTCATCCGATTGTTTGGCATTGACATCAAACCGTATCTCAACACATCCGGGCGGATTTTCAGTGGCGGACGGGTGATTGACTTTCAGGAAGCCTTCGGCGGCGATTCCAACATCCGCGTGTGTGACGTGCAACGGCTGGACGCCGACGGCGACGGCTTCAACGAATGGCTGGTTTATTATCAATTTGATGTCAACAACCAGAAAAACTGGAAACAACCCTGTCCCAGCTCCGCGCCGATGGCTGCCGCCATTTACGACAACGACCGCGGCAAACCGGCAATCCTCTTCCCGTACAAACTTCAGCCCCCAGACCGGGACTTTCTGGGCGAAGGGTCAATCTCCGTGGACACACAGGAAATTGTGCCGAATTACGGGGTCAGTACCACTGACACAATCCCCGAACTGATTTTCAAAGGGGAAGGTTCAACCAAATATATGACCATTTTTAAATACCAGAAAAACACGGAAAGCTGGCAGCCCCCCACCGACGACATTCCCCGCTATCAGGTTCTCGGCTCGTTCAGCGGCACCGGCGGCGTGGAATATCACCCGGAGGACAAAACGGTGGTGGTTTACGACCGGGGTCCCTTCGAGCGCAGCCAGTTGGCGATAAAATACGTGTATAAATTGCACGGCACGGACGCCAACAAAACCTATATGTCGGAAGTGGGCGCATCGACCCTTTCCGCGCCCGTTTCATCTTCCATCGACTTCGGCATTAATGCCCCCACAGACATCTTGCGCGCCACCTATCCTGAGAAAATCGTACTCGCATTTTATCAGGCATTGACAAAATCCACGCCCAAAGGCTGGAACCCCGCAGATTTTCTGGTTCCGGGGAGCCTCGCCCGGCAGCAATTGGATAAAAAGAACTACGCCTATTTCGGATTTGCCGGCGCGGGTGCGCCCTCAAATTTAGTGGTGCGCCGTTTGCAGTATTACCCCGCCGCCGAAAGATTGCCGACCACGCCATCCATCGAAGGGCAGCAGCCGGTGCGCGGACGGGTGGAAATCGATGCCGTCGCCAAACAGAGCGGCAAAGACCAATATACCGGATTAATCTCAATTGAATTGCGTTTGGTGGCAGGTCAGTGGAAAATCGAGAGCGTGATACCTGTCAATTAAAAAAGATACTTGCCGCTATTCCCCCTCATGCCACAGATGCCGCATCGTCTGTGGCATTTCTTTCATCCACGGTGGATGATGCGACGCTGGCGCAAACGTTGGTGGCGTTTGCCAACAATGGCGGCGGAATCATCATCATCGGGGTGACGGAAAAGGGAAATTTGCAACACATCGCCCGCCCCGACCAACACCTTGACCGGGTGATGCGGCTGGCATTGGCGTGCGACCCGCCGCTCATCATCCCGTCCCCCGCCGTGCACACCGTGAAAAACCGCCCGCTCATCGTCATCGCCATCCCCGCCGATTTACCGCACGTCTACAATTTTGACGGGCGATATGTCATCTGGGAGGATGATGCCATCATCCCGTTGAAAGGAACGGCGTTGCGCCAACTGATTTTCTCGCGGGGGGAAACGGGATTTGATGCGCAAATTGCCGCGCGTGCCACCCCCGCCAACCTGAATTGGGATGCCGTGCGGGCATATGCGGATAGCGTTCCCGGCTTGCGCCACCTTTCGGCGGAAGAGGCGTTGCTCAAGCGTGGGTGTCTCAAAGAAGATGACGGACATTTGCGTCCCACCCATGCCGGGCTGCTCCTGTTTGCCCATGACCCGCAAACATGGTTTCCGCAGGCGGAAATCACCATCGCCCGGTATGCCGGCGTACAAATGACCGACTCGTTTTTGCGCGCCGACATCCACGGCACGCTGCCGGAGCAAGCCCGTCGCGCCGAAGCCTTCCTCCGCGAAAATATCCCGCAGTCCGTCCACATCGCCGAACTTCAGCGCACGGATGAATATCTATATCCTCTTTCCGCCGTCCGCGAAGTGATAGTGAACGCGCTGGCGCATCGGGATTATGGTATTGCCGGCGACAACATCCGCATATTAATGTTTTCCGACCGGCTGGAATGTTACAGCCCGGGGCGATTGCCGGGGCATGTGACCGTGACCAATATTTTGCAGGAACGCTTCAGCCGCAATGCCACCATTGTGCAGGTTTTGTATGATATGGGCTTCATTGAACGGTTGGGATATGGCATCGACCGCATTGTGCGCAGTATGGCGGAGCGGGGCATGCCCCAACCGCAATTTGAGGAAACCGCCGCCGGGTTCAAAATCACCCTGTTCGCGCCATCCGCCGCCCCCGCGCAAAAGCTCCCCCCCGTGCGGGAATGGCTCAAAATGGGGCTGAACGAACGTCAGATAAAAGCCATCGGTTTTGTGGCGGACAACGGGCGCATCACCAACGCCAATTATCAAACCCTCTGCCCGACGGTCAGCCCGGAAACCCTTCGCCGCGATTTGGCGGACTTGGTCGCCCGCGATATTTTCCTCCGCATCGGCGAGAAACGCGCCACATTTTACATCCTCAAATAAATATCCCACCGTATCCCACGCAATCCCACAAAAATCCCACCCCCAAAAATCATAGTTTTGTGGTAAAATACCCATACTGCATCGTGCGCGTTGAAAATCGCGCCCGGCAGGGAGCCATCTGATGAATATTTGCGATTCTGGTTGAATAGCATATTCTATAGTGGAAGATACCATGTTACAGGGTGGAATATGTCAAAAACCATTTTATACATCGAAGATAATCCCGACAATCGGTTGCTGGTGCGGCGCATTTTAGAGGCGGAAGGATACCGCATGCTGGAAGCCATCAATGGCGAGCAGGGGGTGACGCTGGCGGGCGAGCATCTGCCCGACCTGATTTTGCTGGACATCAACCTCCCCGATATTGACGGGTATGAGGTGACTCATCGCCTGCGGGATAACGCAAAACTGACCGACATTCCCATTTTGGCAATCACCGCCAATGTCATGAAGGGCGATCGGGAACGAACTTTGCAAGCCGGGTGCAACGGGTATGTATCAAAACCCATTGACGTGGATGCTTTGCCCCGGCAGATTGCATCGTATCTGTAAAAAAGGCT
>JAJRSQ010000383.1 GCA_024278725.1 Chloroflexota bacterium | reverse complement strand
TTTGTCAGGTCAAAATAGATTTCGGGAGAAAATTCATTTTTCATTTTTCATTTTTAATTGTTGTTCCGCTTCCGCCAGATGTTGCGGCGTATTAATACCCATTGTTTCCGATAAATTATCGGTGGTGAGCGCGCGCACCGTATGCCCGTCCGCCACGGCAAGCGCCACCAAATCGGTGAGGTAATATTCCCCCTTCGGGCTGAGGGTGATTTTGGGCAGCGTATCCCACAGCCAACCGGCGCGAATGCAGTACACGCCGGTGTTCAGCTCGGTGATTGCCAACTGTTCGGGCGTGCAGTCTGCTTCTTCCACAATGGCGATGACATTTCCGGCACTATCGCGCACAATGCGCCCAAAGCCGCGCGGATTGTCGGCGGTGACGGTGAGCATGGTCAGCGGATGGGGGTTCGCCGCCTGCGCCGCCACCAGTTTTTCCAGCGTGGCGGCGGAGATGAGCGGCATATCGCCGTACAGAATCAGCACATCCCCGCGTCGATGCTCCAGCGCGTCTTTTGCCTGCATCACCGCGTGCCCCGTGCCGAGTTGTTCCGCCTGCAAGGCATAGCGCACGCCCCCGCCGATTTTTTCGCGCACCAGCTCGGCGCGATGTCCGACCACCAGCACAATTTCGGCGGGGTTGAGCGTCCGCACGGTGTCAATCACATGCTGCACCAACGGTTTCCCGCCCAGCCGGTGCAGCACCTTCGGCAGGTCGGATTGCATGCGGGTTCCCTTCCCCGCCGCGAGAATGATAACGGAAAGATACAATATAGTACCTTCTTTCTGCTCTCCATAAAAATGAAATTGCACAGTTCGTGAAAATCCGTAAAATATATTTACACGTCACCTTAATAGAGAGCAATTTTGATGAGTAAAAAACAGCAGGTCGCCACAGAACTTTTGCAATACTGCCTGTCTAAAAACGATTTTATTTTTCACAACGATTTGGTCAAAAAAGTCAGTTTGAAATACGGCTTTGGTAACCCGTTTGATGCCACCAAGTTAGACGATACTTCAAAATTTCCATCTCTGATGAAAGACCTGGATTATTTTCTCATCCATATTGGAAATGGATACCATCAATTTGTAAAAGGCATCAACAACGGATTTCACAAATTTGAACCTATCCCCCCTGAAAATAAATTTCGATGGCATTATCGAAAAAGCATTTTGAACGAATTTGACACCAGTGAATCGAATATCTTATCTGTCGTCAACAACCAACGGATCATTCATCATTTTTTATATGGCGATGAAGACAAATCGGTGAACGTGTATTTTCCTCGCCGCACAAAAATGTCATTCGAGTATAATATCAATACCACCCACATTGTTGCGACCAACCTGCAAATGGAAATTGATATGACGATGGAAGCAGATGGCGTCGTAACGACATTGGAAGGGAAAAATAAATTTCCGGATGATTTTGCCGTTTATCAACTATATCATCCATTTTTATATTATCACACGCTTCAACAAGCCAACAAACTGAATATAAAAATCACTAACGGTTGTTATTTGTTGCGCCACCATATTGATGGAATCACTGTTTTGAGGATATTTCTTTATACATTCTCCAACCCCTTGGATATGAGTTCGATAAAATTACTGAAAAATGCAGAATATATGCTCGTGTAGGAGTAATTATGCTTTCAGAGTTTAGAAACCACGTTTTCAATGAAGATGTGATGCAGGTCTTGAAACGTCTGCCCGATAATTCAATAGATACTATCTATGGAGACCCTGATTACAATGTAGGAATCAATTATGCGGGGAAAAATTACACCCAAAAATGGGATGAATACATTGCATGGTACGTTGATCTGACGAAAGAATGTATGCGCATTTTAAAACCCACCGGCAATTTGTTTATGCTCAACTATCCTAAACAAAATGCATGGTTGCGCGTAAAATATCTGGATGATGCCGCCTGTGCCGTGCATGATTATGTTTGGGTTTACAACACAAATGTGGGGCACAGCAGAAAAAAATTTACCACTGCCCATCGTTCTATCCTGCACGCCACAAAAACAAAAAACAATCGATTTTTCAAAGAAAATGTAGTTCAGCCCTATAAAAACCCAACCGACAAACGTATCCGCCAACGCATTGCTGCCGGACACAAAGGTCGAATGCCTTATAGTTGGTTTTATTTTGACTTGGTAAAAAATGTGTCAAAAGATAAAACCTTCCATGCAGCGCAAATTCCTTTGCCATTGGTAGAAATGTTGATAAAAGCTTCCACCCAAAAAGGTGACGACGTTTTCATACTATTTGGAGGATCCGGCTCAGAACTAGTGTTATGCCAACAATTGGAACGAAATTTCATCTCTTGTGAAATACATCCTGAATATTACCAAATGATACTTGATAGATTGAACAACAACGGGGCGATTCGCCCTGAATATCGATTGCAATATCGACAACTATTATCTGAAAAGACATCCGCTCAATTAAGACTGCTTGAAAAATAACCCATCACCGATATAACCAACCCACTGTTCTTCCTAAAATACCCGGTCAATGCAGCACCTACCGAAAAATTTGTTGTGCCGGTCATGCTCAAGCCCTCGGTGCAATGATTTGTTTGCACATTTTTTTAATCAGTTGAGTGAAACGGGGGGCGGCATCTTTCGCAATACGCTGATACCGCACCGTGGATTTGGGTTGTATCAATTCTCTGGTCTCCATGCAATAAACGAATTTTCCGGTTTGGTCGGCAATCGCAATCGCTTGCGACAATTTTCCCTCTACAAAAAAAACCGAGTCCGTTTCGGTATAAATTTCTGCTTTGAAGGTTGCCGCATCAAAGCTTTGCTCCTCGCGCATGATTAATTGTTTGTATTTCACGCCGTGCCGAGCGAGCCATGCCTCTGTCTGCGTTCTGTATTTTTGCGGACGCTCGGTAACAAGCCACCCGATGGGCTGACTCGGCAGAAACCAGGGTTCAGCGGCGGCGATGAATTGCTCATATTTCCGGGCGGAGCTGAGTTCGTCCGGGTCGGGCGCGGGGCAAAGCACATCCTCCATCGCAACACATCCATGCGGAATGAAATAGTCGTGATGCAGCAAATTCCACTCGAAGATGGTCGGTCCCTTCAACACTTCGGCGAAAAAATCCACCATCTGTTTTGTTTTTTGCGCCACAAAAATCGAAGCGTAAAAAACTTCATGGGGCAATGAAGCGGCTTGAACAATGTTTTTCACCTGCTGCAACTGGGCGCCGGTGCTGACAAAATCGTCAACAATCAGGATTTTTCGGGGCGCGGTTTTTTCTTTTCGGGCATGGTTATACCGAGGACCATTCGCCAAGACCCGCCCGTCCAAAAACCCATGCACATCCGCCAGCAGGCAATTTAAATGAAGTGAAAGAATCGCAGCGGGAAGCATCCCGCTGCGCGGTATCCCCACCACCACATCCACATCGGCGGGCAAACACGGCAGAAGCGTCAAAATCCGGCGATTCATATCCGTGATGTCACGATAGTTCATCTTTTTGTACAACGTTGGGGTGGGTGCCGTCACATTCTCTCCGGAAGTTTCATTCATTCAATGCTTTTTGGATGATGGCGGTGATTTCCGTTAAATCATCCGCCGTTTCCCCTTCGACGCGCCAACTGAGCGCGGGTTGGGTGTTTGAGGGACGCACCAGCGCCCAACCATGCTCGAAAAAGATTTTCACGCCGTCAATATCGTCCTGCGGAAATGCGCTGAAATGCGATTTGAGCCGCGCAATCACCGCCGATTTCCGGTCGTCCGGGCACGCCAGGCGATAGTTGGGCGAAGTGTGGTAGCGCGGCAAATCGGCAATCAGCGCAGAAAGGGGGCGCGATTGCCCCGCCAGCAGGTTCAACAAATGCACCGCCGCCAAAATCGCGTCATCAAAGCGGAATTCGTCGTCCAAAATGAAGATATGCCCCGCCGATTCCCCGCCGAGTTGCGCCCCGACTTCTTTCATCTTTTCGTGCACAAAGGCGTACCCCACCGGCGCGGCGAGCGCCGTGCCGCCGTGCGCCGCGACATCATCCGCCAGCGCGCGGGTGCTGGATGCATCATACACCACCGTTACCGCGCCGACCTGCGTCGCCATCTGCCGCGCCAGCAGCATGAGAATCACATCGCCGAAATGGACGCCGCCCCGGTCGTCAATCAACGCCACCCGGTCGCCATCGCCATCGAAGGCAAAGCCGCAATCGGCGTTGTTTTTCCGCACCGCATCCACCGCCGCCGCGAGCGCATCTTCGGCGGTGGGGTCGGGGTTGCGGTTGGGGAAGGTGCCATCCAGCCCGGTGAAAACTTCGATGACCGTGTGCCCCCGTCCGCGCAAAAACGCCGAGACCACCGCGCCATTCGCTCCGTTGCCGCCATCCACCACAATTTTCAACGGGCGACCGGGCATCACGCGCCGTTCCAGCGCGTCCAAATAGGGCATCAGCGCGTCACGCGGCATAGACATCCCTTCTCCCTGCGGAAAATCGCCCGTCCGCGCTCGGCGATACAGGGCTTGCAGCGCATCGCCCGTCAGCGTGCGATGGTCATCCCGCAATTTAAAGCCGTTATCGGCGGGGGGATTGTGACTCGCCGTAACCATGATGCCGCCGTTTGCCTGAAAAAAATCGACGGCGAAGTTGAGGACAGGGGTGGGAACCAACCCCACATCGAGCACGGTTGCGCCGGTGGCGGTCAGTCCGCTGATGAACGTTTGGCTGATGCGCGGCGAACTCCGGCGCACGTCGCGCCCCACCACCAGCATCGGCGCGGGGGCATCGGCGGCGAGGCGCGCGCCCACCGCCTGCCCAATACGGAAAACCACCTCGTCGGGCAAATCCCGCTCGGCATTCCCGCGAATACTGAATTGTCGAAAGATATTTGGGTTCATGTAGCATTCATCATTTGTCATTTAGAAACATTGTATCACATGGTTATCGAATCGATAAGTGTCTTCTTAAATTTTTGGTAGTGGCTCAAATTGACTGACAAGATGCGCAAGTGTCATTGCGAGGCGTGCAATGCCGACCTGTGCCCCAACGGGGTAAGCAATCTCCGCGCTTCAATGACAGAGATTGCTTCGGCGCAAAAAACGCGCCTCGCAATGACATTTTACAAATCCCCTGGATTCTAATTGAGCCTAAATTTTTTATTGACAGCGAGCGCGCAGTCTCTTATACTATTTTAAACCATCAAAAATCTGTTCTGAGTCAAAGGAGATTGAGCGATGATTAAATATACCTTTATCGGACATGGAACCCATCTATTGGATATAAACGGTACAAAAGTGGTGATTGATCCATTCTTCGGCGACAATCCGGCAACCGATGTTTCGGTGGATGATGTGGCGGCAGATTACATTCTGGTGTCGCACGGGCACTTCGACCACATTGCCGATGCGGTGTCGCTGGCGAAACGGACGGGCGCGACCGTCATCAGCAATTTTGAGATTTGCGGCTGGCTGGGAAAACAGGGCATCCCCGAATCACAAATTCACGCCCAGCACATCGGCGGCGGATTCAACCACCCCTTCGGGTACGTGAAGTTGACCATCGCCCACCACGGCTCGCAATTGCCCGACGGGAGCGACGGCGGCAGTCCCGCCGGTTTCCTCATCACCACCGATGGCAAAAAGCTCTATTTTGCCTGCGACACCGGATTGTTCCCCGGTATGCTGCTCTACGGCAACGAAGGGCTGGATTTGGCGGTGATTCCCATCGGCGATAATTTCACGATGGGTCCCGATGATGCGCTGCTGGCGGTCAAACGGCTCTCCCCGAAAACGGTGGTGCCATGCCATTACAACACTTGGCCCCTCATCGAACAGGATGCCCACGCATGGAAATCGCGGGTGGAAAAAGCCACCGAGGCGAAAGTTGCCGTGCTCGACCCCGGCGGCTCGCTGGAACTGTAACCGGGGTGTGCGCCAAACGGACGGACAAATGAACGATTCCTTGGGCGATGCGCTGGCACAGGCGCAAGCCGTCAAAACAAAATACGAAACGGAGCTTCTGCGGAAAAAGAATGTGGTCGGCGTGGGGCTGGGTTTTATGCCCTCCCCACGCGGCGAAACTGTTGCCATTATGGTGAACGTCACCCGCAAAGAACCGGAATCACATTTGGCAGAGAAAGACATCATTCCCAAAATGTTGGATAATGTGCCGGTGAATGTGGTGGAAACGGGAACCATCCACGCTTTGTAACCGGCAAAATCATATGAGGCACGGAGATTTTCATGGCAGTAGATATTGGGCAGGCGCGTTCCGTCAAACAATCGAATGTACGACATCTCATCCGACGGAAAAATGTGGTCGGCGTGGGAGTGGGCTACAAAGTCACCGCCAGCGGCGCCACCGATGAGCTTTCGGTGGTGGTGAATGTGGCGCGCAAAGTCCCCGTGGCACAATTAACGGAAGCCGACCTCATCCCCAAAACCATCGACAACGTGCGCACCGATGTGGTGGAAACGGGCGTGTTGCGCGCATTTCAGGGGCATCGGGATATTTGGCGACCCTCTGTGCCGCCCGGTGTGTCCATCGGGCATTATGCCGTCACGGCGGGCACATTGGGATGTCTGGTTCGGCGGGGGGATGAAATCTTCATTTTGAGCAACAACCATGTGCTGGCGGATGTGAATGCGGGGAAAAAAGGGGACGCCATTCTGCAACCGGGGAAATACGACGGCGGCTCGGATGCCGATGCGGTTGCCACGCTGGAAACGTTCATCCCCCTTGATTTTGGCGGCGAAGATGCCGGATGCACCATCGCCCAAAATACGGCATCGGTGCTGAACACCATCGCCGGATGGTTCGGCTCCAAACACCGATTGCAGGCGTACCGGCAGACTACCGGCGCCAACGTGGTGGATGCGGCGCTGGCTCGCCCCATTGACCCGAAGATGTTCACGCCGTTCATCTTTGAAATCGGACGCCCCAAAGGAAGCCGGGCGATTGGCTTGGGGGGTAAAGTGAAAAAAAGCGGGCGCACCACCGGCTACACGGAAGGGCGCATCGTGCAGGTGGATGTGACCACCTCCGTGATGTACAACGGACGGGCGGCGACCTTCCACGGGCAATTGATGGCGGGGGGCATGTCCGCACCGGGCGATTCGGGGTCGGCGGTGCTGGATGAAGAAAATTACGTGGTGGGATTGCTCTACGCCGGGTCGAGCAATTCCACACTCATCAATCCCATCGAATATGTGCTTTCGGCGCTGCGGGTGGAAATTCTGGCATGAAAAAAGGCTTCCGGAATCGGGAAGCCTTCTTTTTCACACAATGATCTCTTCATCCTCCGGAGGCGCGAGTGCCGCATCAATCCGCAACTCCAGTTCCGCAACCGTGAAAGGTTTGGCAAGAAAAGACCGGTCTTCCACAATGGTATTGGGATTTCCGCTCATGAACAGCACCGGAACATGGGGCGACATTTTGTAGGCGGCGCGCGCCACGTCAATGCCATTCTTTTCGGGCATGCGGATATCGGAAAGCACCAAATCATACATTTCGGTTTCCAGCAACTTTATCGCCTGCTGTCCACTTTCCGCGTAATCCGCCGTGTACCCCAATGCCGGTAATGCTTCCTGCAAAAAACTGATTATTGAAACATCATCATCAACCACTAAAATTCTAGCCATGGTTTCCGTACCATCTTCCTCTAAGGTAGTGAGTCTTATTATAGCAAATTTTTCGTAAATTTAGTGTAAATTCATCGTAAATATTTTTTATCTATGCCGCCATCAGTGAAATAACGGTCCTTGCGAGCGTCGCTTCACCCTTCTTCGACCTTCCGCGCCACAAATATCATCCGTGGACTCTCCGCGTAAAATAGCGATTGGTCGTAATCGCCGAGAATTTCATCCACCGAAAAACCCGCCCCTTCCAACAATAGACTCATTTCAAACCGATGCAGATACCGCATGGGAAAATCCAGCGTGTGCCGAAACAATTTTCCCGCATCGTCAATTTCATCCAAAAAGAACGTCACCTGTTGAATCTGCTCATCCAATTGCAACCGGCGCGCCGAAAACCACTGCACGGTGTGTCCCGTTTCAGTATCCGTCACATGTCCGGCAAATTCCACCCGCCCATCCGCTTCCAGCAGTGCCGGGGGATGCGGGTGATACAAATCCACCACAATGATGCCCCCCGGCTGAAGATGGGCGGCAACTGCGTCGAGCGTCGCTCGCTGGTCTGCGGTGGAAAGGTTGTGCATGAAGGTGTTAATGGGGATGATTGTCAGCGCAAAGTCTTTTTGCGGCAAATCGAAAGTACGCATATCACCATGCACCAGCGTCGCCAAATCATCCACTTCCGCGGCAGCGATTTTTGCGGCGGCTTTTTTCAGTGACAATGCGGAAATATCCACCCCCGTCACCCGGAAGCCGGCGCGCGTCAACGGGAGCGTCACCCGCCCCGTGCCGCAACCGATTTCCAGAATATCCCCCGCAA
This sequence comes from Chloroflexota bacterium, assembly GCA_024278725.1. Classification (GTDB taxonomy): domain Bacteria; phylum Chloroflexota; class Anaerolineae; order 4572-78; family 4572-78; genus JANTHQ01. The sequence goes on along the minus strand of JAJRSQ010000383.1, from coordinate 25,922 downwards.
CGCTATCCGCAAAATCGAGCCACATTTCCACATCGTCCGTGCGGTGGGCGTAAATCACATCGTAAAAACGGGCGATGACGTCAAAATCAGGTTGCGCCATTTGTCTCTCCCGGGGCGAGGTTATCCGGAATGGAAAAATGGAAGGTACTCCCCTCCCCTTCGACGCTATCCAGCCAGATGATGCCGCCGTGCGCTTCCACCGCCAATTTGCAGAATGCCAATCCCAGCCCCACCCCTTGAATGGCGGCATCGGCGGTGGCGCGGGCAAATTTTTCAAAAATGTGCTTCTGGCTGTCGGAGGTGATACCCGGACCGTCATCAGCCACAGTGAAGATAATTTGATGTTCCGCCCGCTCCAGCGAAACGCGCACGTGCCCGCCGGACGGGGTGTATTTTATCGCGTTATCAATTAAATTGACCAACACCCGCCGGATGATGCTATGGTCGAGATTTGCCACCACATCGGAAATCGTCGGAAGTGTCAGTTCGATATTTTTGAAGTTCGCCTGCGCTTCCGTCTGCTCAAGCACTTCTTCAAGCAGGGTCGGCAATGATACCGGCGAGATGCGCAGGGGGAAATCGCCCTGTTCCAGCTTGCTCAAATCAAGCACACTGTCAATCAAATCGCGCAGATATTGCCCGCTGCGGGTCGCCAGATTGATGATTTCGGCGGTTTCGGCGCGCAATTCCGGGTCGGCGATGTCCTGCACCAGCATTTCCAGCATCTGCACCGCCCCCATCAGCGTGCCGGTGGGACCCCGCAAATCGTGGACAATCATATTGGTCAAATCCTGACGCATGGCTGCCAGTTCTTTGTTGGCGGTGACATCGTACCCCGTCCATTGGATGACCGTTTCACCATCAAAATTGATGTAACGCGCTGTAATTTCCAGCGCCACCGATTGCCCGTACGCATCTTTCACCACAACTTCATTGCTGATGATTTTACCGGGGGCGAGGTTCGTCAAGTGCCGGTGCAAAACATCCTGCAATGAAGTATCCAGCAACGCCACATGGCTGCCGACAATCACATCTTTGGGGCGGCGAAAGATGCGGCAGGCTTTGCGATTCGCGTCGCGGATGACGCCGGAGGTTTCCACAATCAGCAAACAATCCGAGCTTTCTTCAAACAGGCTGGTGTACCGTTTTTCAATGTTTTGCAACCGCTGCAACATGCGCTGGTCGTTGATGGCGGCGGCGAGTTGCCGGCTCAGTTGCATCGCCACTTCCACATCCTGCGGGCGAAAACGCTCGGTGGTATTGCGTCCAAAGGTGGCGATGCCCAACTGTATTTCTCCGGCAACCAGCGGAATGCCCAGCCAACTCTTCACCCCGGCAAACGCCGGTACGTCTTTGAACCATGATTCTTCGTTTTGCAAATTTGTGGTGCTCAGCGGCTTGCTTTTTTCCAGCAACGGACGGGCAAAATCATTTTGGTACAATTCCACCGAAAGGGTCGCCATATCTGCCGGTGAGGGAATACCGTATGTCCCCGAAACCGCCAAATAATCCCTATCCCACAAAAAGATGATGCCCTTCTGAAAGGGGAAAATTCGCCAAAAATGTTGAAACCCCAACGCCAGCAAATCCGTTTGGGAATGGGTGGCGGGTAATTTCTGCACAAATTCGGCGATGGCGTTTGCCAGCTTCCGCCGCCGTTTTTCCACCTGATACAGTTGGATGCGGGCGATGGCTGTTACCGCCTGCTCGGCGATGGACGCCACCACAGAGGCATCCGCCTCCGAAAAATGGTTGACGTTGGTGTGGGACAAAGTCAGCACACCCAGCGCCTGATGCTGCAAAACCAACGGCACTGCCACCACGCTTTTGGTGGAGATGTTAGCATCCTGTCGAGAACGCGGATACCAGCGCGAATCGGTGGCTGTATTGGGGATGAATGCGGGTTCTCGGTGCTGCAACACCCATCCGGCTAAACCGCTTTCCAGCATCAGGGCAACGGTCTCCGATTCGATTTTGGTGATGGTCGCCTCATCGAGCAGCAACCCCCACGCCTCAGCTTCGCCATCTTCCCGCACAAACAGGCTCCCGCGTGAGGCGCCGGTTAACCGCACCGCGGAAATCAACGTGCGCTTGAATAATTCTTCCGCTTCCAAACAGTTATTCAATTCTTTTATCGCAAGATACAGGAGTGCCAGTTTTGAATCGTTCAAGGGAGAATCCATGGTTTACACAATGGTTGGCTGCGGTACAGCAAGTTGCATACATTATACCACATTTTGCAACATTTATGGCATGATAGATTGCGCTTGTTTCATCAGGGCATCCGCGCGCGAAACTTCACCGTGGCGACGCTCGGCATTTGCCCAATGATGCAAAATGCGCGACTGCAAGGCGGCATCACCGGCGCGCACCGCCCACGAGATTGCCGCTTCAAACAATGCCCGGGGATTTTCGGCGTGCGAGACACCGGCTTGCCACCATAGCGCCACTGCCATCCCGTGCGCCATTTTGAAATGCATGGCGGTGGTGGCGGCATCTTCTTCCATTTGCGGCAGCAACTGCCGAACTTTTTCAAAATGCGTCAGCGCCACATCCCACGCGAAGACCGTCAGCGAATGTATCCCCGCGCGCAAATACCATTCGGCGGCTTGTGTCGCCCGGTGGGCGTCATCGAAGTGCGCGGCAATCAGCGAGGCGTAGGCATCCACTTGTTCGCCATTGTATTCAATGAGCCATGCTGCCAATTGGGCATGGTAGGCGGTTGCCGCCTCGGCGGGGAGCGTGTTCAGAATGGCACTTCTGAGCAACGCATGTTTGAAGATGTATTCCTTCGTTTGGGCAAAAGGCGATGATTCACGCTGTAAAATGACTCCCCGTTCCTGTAAATTTTCCAGCACCACATTGACCACATCCAAACTGATGGTCGCCGCGTCCGGGTCGCTCATCCGTGCCAGCGCCACGTTCCAAAATGCCCGCCCGATGGTCGCCGCCCGTTGCAGCATTTCCTGCTCCAGCGCCGGCAATCGGGAAAACCGCGCCAGCAACGCCGTCATCAAATCATCGGGCAGGGTAATTTTGTCCAGCGCCGCTTCATCCACCCGCCAACGAACCGGAAAAGGCAGCACAACGCCGGCATCAATTAATAGCTGGATTAATTCTTCCAGCAGCAACGGATTACCGCCGGCGTGGGATATTAATTCCGCTTGCAGCTTGGGAGGAATGGCGGGAATTTTGCAAAAAATGCGGGCAATCAATTCCGAAATTTGCGCGGGTTCGAGCGCGGGCAGCACAATTTTTGATGCCGCCTCATCCGGGGCGAACCAATCCGGGCGCTCGGAAAATAGTTGCGGCTGGGTGGTGCATACCATCAACAGCGGAATATCCCGGCTGGCGTTCCACAGGTTTTTCAATATCCGCAGGGAGGCATCATCCGCCCAGTGGATGTCCTCCAGCATCAGAATCACCGGCGTTCCGCCCGCCGTCAGCGCGGCGAAAAAAGCTTGCACCGCCGCTACCGCCGCATGCAACCGGCGTTTCTCCGGCTCTGAGGGGAAGGTGGGCACAGCTTCTGCGGAAAACCCGATGATGTGTTCGATTTTCTCCGCCATCGTCGCCGCATCCGTCATATCGGTGATGTCGGCAATGCCCTGCGCCAGTTTTTTGCGGGTGATGACGGTGGAATCGCTGGCAAAAATCCCGAAGTAAAAGGTGAAAATATCGCGCAGAATCCAATACGGCACGCCGCGCGTTTGCAAACTGGCGCGCCCCTGCAACAATCGCAAATTCACCGGCTGCTGTTCAAGCCAGTGGTCGAACTCATACAGCAGCCGTGATTTTCCGATGCCCGATTCGCCATCAATGACCACCAGTTGCGCGCGCCCGGTTTGGGTCACGGCGGCAAATGCCGATTGCAAAGCGCGCAATGCCGTTTCCCGCCCCACCATCGGCGTTTCAATGCCTTCCACGCTGCGGCTGATGACGCGCACGGCATACGGCTTCGCCCCTTTCACGCGGTAGGTGCGGACGGTTGCCCCGTCGGTATTCAATTTAATGGGGTTGGAAAGTTGGCGCACATAAAACACCCCCCGCACGTGCCGGTACATATCGGCGGAAATTAAAATCGAGTTGGGTTTCGCCGCTTGCGCCAACGTCAGCGAAACATCAACCGTTTCCCCCAAAACATCGCCGCCCGCCGAGGCGCGCTCTTTGGTTTGCATCACCTCGCCGATGTGCAACCCCACCGACACCGACAACGCAGGCATCTCGGCGTGCGAGCGGTGAGCATCCACCCATTCCTGACGCACGTCCGCCACCGTTTGGCGCAATTGCAACGCCGCGCGGATTGCCCATTCCGGTTCATTGGGACGGGCGGCATCCAGCCCGAAAAATGCCAGCAAATAATTGCCGAAATGTGCATGCACCACGCCCCGGCGCTCCGATATTGTTTCATCCACCCGCCGCCACAGTTGCGCCAGAAAAATCGGCACATCCGCCGCCGGGATGGCGCGCAAAAACGCCGCCACGCCATGCACCCGCATCACAAACACCGTGAGCAACCGGCTCTCCATTTCGGTGGTCTGTGGCTGGCGGACGGTGTGCGCCATCTGCTGCAACGCGCGCACAGCAACATCCACCACCATATTGCCCAATGCATCCCGATGTGTTTCCAACGCGGAAATTGTACGATTTATCTGCGCGGCATCCATAAAAGCCCCTTCAAGTCGTCCCTATTTGGCAAAAAACCGGAAATCAGACCGTTCCGCCGTGGTTTTTTTGACTCGATGCACAAGCTTGGGTATTCTACCGATTTGTGCACAAAACTATTTGCCTCATAATAAATACAGATTTGAAAGGTATGATAGCCAAATGACAACAATCAATCAAATTTCTTCTGAAAGAACGCCGAAACAATACGCCGGTATTGTGGTTCGCGGTTTTCTGATGGGGGCATCGGATGTGGTGCCGGGCGTTTCGGGCGGTACGATGGCGCTCATTCTGGGCATTTACGAAGAATTAATCGACGCGATAAAATCCATCGATTTAAAAGTTATCCGGCTGATTTTAACGCTGAAAATCAAAGACGCGCTGGAGATTGTCCCGTGGAAATTTCTGGTTTCGCTGCTGACGGGTATCCTGCTGGCAGTCTTTTCACTGGCAAAAGGATTGTCATGGCTGCTGGACAACAAGCCGGTTTTGCTGTGGTCGTTCTTCTTCGGGTTGGTGCTGGCATCCGTGCTGATGGTGAGCCGCCGCATCACCCGCTGGCACATCGGCACGGTGGTGGCGGCACTGCTCTCCGCGTTGGGCGCGTATTGGCTGGTCGGGCTGGTTCCCGCGGAAACGCCCACCACCCCGTGGTTCATTTTCATCGCCGGTGCAATTGTCATCTGCGCCATGATTCTGCCCGGTATTTCCGGCTCTTTCATTCTGGTGCTGCTGGGGAAATATCAATATATTTTGGATGCCGTTAACAACCGCGACATCGTGACCCTGCTGATTTTCGCCGTGGGCGCAGGATTGGGCATCACCACCTTCGCCCAACTGTTAGGCTGGTTGCTCAAACGCTATCATAACCTCACCATTGCCCTCCTCACCGGGCTGATGCTCGGTTCATTGCGGAAGGTGTGGCCCTGGAAAGAGACGCTGGAGACCATCACCAACCGTCACGGGGAACTCATCCCCATTAAGCAGATTAATATTCTGCCCCCCACCCTCAACGGCGAGTTGCTGTTTGCCATCGGGCTGGCGGCGCTGGGCTTCGCCATTGTCTTCGCGCTGGAATACACCGCCTCGCGCCAAAATGCTTGACTTGCCTATACCCGCGTGGTATAGTCACTCTGATATAATACATCTCTGTTTTTCAGTGATGGAGGACTTTCAAACCGAATGAATTGGACACGAGTATTTTACATTATACTGGTCATCGGACTGGTATCATTCTTCTTCAGTCAACTCTTATTTGGCGGTTCAGCCGCCGACGTGAAACCGCTCACGGAAGTGGCGAGTTTGGCGGCGGAAGGCAAAGTTGCCGAAATTGTTGTGCAAGAGAACGATTTGGACATCACCCTGAAGGGTGGCGCGAGCATCGTTTCCCGCAAAGAACCGGAAATCGGCATTGCGGAAACGCTGAAAAATCTGGGCGTGCCGGAAGCGCAGCTCAGCAACATCAACATCAAAGTTGCCTCCCCCAGTCAATGGGGCGGCTGGATTAGCATTCTGGGCACATTGCTGCCGCTGGTGCTCATCGGGCTTTTCTTCTTCTTCATTTTGCGACAAGCGCAGGGTGCAGGCAATCAGGCGATGAGCTTCGGCAAAAGCAAGGCGCGGATGTTCACCGGCGACAAGCCGACCGTCACCTTCGATGACGTCGCCGGCGCGGACGAAGCCAAAGAAGAGCTGAACGAAGTGGTCGAATTTCTGCGCGAACCGGAGAAATTCATCTCGCTCGGCGCGCGCATCCCCAAAGGGGTGCTGATGGTCGGTCCTCCCGGATGCGGGAAAACCCTGATGGCGAAAGCCGTCTCCGGCGAAGCGGGCGTCCCTTTCTTCAGCATCTCCGGCTCGGAATTCGTGGAAATGTTCGTCGGCGTGGGCGCCAGCCGCGTGCGCGATTTGTTCGAGCAGGCGAAACGGAACAGCCCGTGCATCATCTTTGTGGACGAAATTGACGCCGTCGGGCGACAGCGCGGCGCAGGGCTGGGTGGCTCAAACGATGAACGCGAGCAGACCCTGAACCAGATTCTGGTGGAGATGGACGGCTTCGACACCGACACCAACGTGATTGTGATTGCCGCCACCAACCGCCCCGACATCCTCGACCCGGCGCTGCTGCGCCCCGGACGCTTCGACCGCCGTGTGGTGCTCGACCGCCCGGACTGGCAGGGGCGCGAGAAAATTCTGGGCGTTCACACCAAAGGGAAACCGCTGTCATCCTCCGTAGACCTGAACGCCATCGCCAAAATGACCGTCGGCTTTGTGGGCGCGGATTTGGAAAATCTGGTGAACGAAGCCGCAATTTTGGCGGCTCGCCGCAACAGCAAACAAATTGATATGCTCGATTTCCAAAGCGCCATGGAAAAAATCATCATGGGACCGGAACGAAAAAGCCGGGTCATCAACGCGCAGGAAAAAGAAATCATCGCCTATCACGAAGCGGGGCATGCACTGGTTGCCAAAATGCTCCCCGACGCCGACCCCGTTCACAAAGTGAGCATCGTGGCGCGCGGGCAAGCGGGCGGCGTGACCATGTACCTGCCGGAAGATGACAAATCGCTGATGAGTCGAGATTACTTCAAAACCAAAATCACCGTGGTGATGGGCGGACGCGCCGCCGAAGAAATCATGTTCCCCACCGTGACCACCGGCGCCAGCGACGATTTGCAGCGCGCCACAAAACTCGCGCGGGCGATGGTCACCCGCTACGGGATGAGCGAAAAAATCGGGCTGCTGACCTACGGCAAAAAAGAAGAACTGGTATTTCTGGGGAAAGAGATTGGCGAACATCGCAGTTACAGCGAGGAAATTGCCCGCACCATTGATTTGGAAGTGCGAAAGCTGGTGCTGGACGCTTACGAAAACGCCAAACAAATCCTCTCCGAACACCGGGACAAACTGGTTGAAGTGGCAGATTTGCTGATGAATCAGGAAACAATTGACGCCCCAACCTTTAACGCCGTCTTTTCATAACCTTCATTTATTTCACCCTTTTCGCGCCGACGGAACACTTTTTCATCTGTCGGCGCGTTTTTATTTATTGGCGCACAACCCATATCTGAAGTATAATTGATACGAAGAATGAAACTCGGCGCAGCAATTCTTATGTAACCCTAGACATAACGTCCATAATATATTATATTAGTAACAGATGCTTACTTTATTTGGAGGACGCAACAGTGCCGGAAAAAAGCGGCTTATACTACCCCAATAAAATTGTATACATATATTTGGTAGCTATGGAAGAAGTTATGGGCAAAGGCGGTATCAATGCCGTGTTGAATCTCGCCAAATTACCGCACTGGATTGATAATTACCCCCCAAACAACCTGGCTCGTGAAATTGATTTTTCGGACTTCAGCGCGCTGAATGCCGCCATTGAAGAAATGTACGGTCCCCGTGGCGGACGCGGGCTTGCCCTGCGAGCCGGGCGTGCATCCTTCGCTCAGGGGTTGAATGATTTCGGTGCGCTCATCGGCGTGAGCGAGCTTGCCTTCAAAGTCATTCCGCTGGGCACGAAACTCAAAGTCGGCTTGCGGGCAATGGCGGAAACCTTCAGCACTTTCAGCGACCAAAAATCGCGCGTCCGGGAAGAGGAAGACCGCTTTATTTACACCATTGAAACCTGCCCCGTGTGCTGGGGACGCACCAGCGACCGCCCCATCTGCTTTGCCGCCACCGGCGTACTGCAAGAAGGCTTGCGCTGGGTCAGCGGCGGAAAGGATTTCCGAGTCGAGCAATTCCATTGCCATGCCATGGGGCATGAAACATGTGAATTTGCCATCTATAAAGAACCGCTCACGTAAAAATTGCGCAAATGGACAGTATTGCATGAAGCACAAACTCCTGCTAGTGGAAGATGATCCCGATACCTCAGAAATGTTGCGTGTGTATTTTGAGGCGCAAGGCTATTACATCATACAAGCATTTTCCGGGAATGACGCATTACAGAAATGTCAGGTCTCCCTCCCGGATTTGATATTGCTTGATGTCCGTTTGCCCGATATTGACGGCATGGAAGTGGGCAAACGACTGCAAAACGACCTCCGCACCAGCCGTATCCCCATCATCTTCGTCACCGAACGCCAGGAGCGCGATTTCCGCATCAGCGGCTTGAAGTTGGGCGCAGTCGATTACATCACCAAACCGTTTGATATTCAGGAACTCCGGCTGAAAGTCCGCAACACGCTCCGCCGCTCGGCGGGGCAAAACAACCCCATCACCAGCCTGCCCGGCGAATTACTCACCACCCAAAAGCTCGATACCCTGCTGAAATTTCACGGCTGGGCAGTCCTCGGCATCTTCGTCACCGGATTATCCACCTTCAACGAAATTTACGGCTTTGTGGCGCGCGACGATGTTGTCCGCGCGATGGCGCTCATCTTAACCAGCGTGGTGGATGAAATCGGCACGGTGGATGATTTTGTCGGACACCCCACCGAAGACCGGTTCATCATCACCACCGCCGAAACAAAAGTTTACGAGCTGAACAAACGCATTCAAAACCGGCTGAATCAGGCGATGCTCTATTTTTACCCCATCCATGACCGGGAAATCGGCTACGCCGTTCACAGCAACGCCCCCAACGGCAGAATCGCCATCCCCTTCCTGCATGTGGAAACCAAAATCGTCACCGAAAAAGATTCCGGTTTCACCCGCGCAGAAGATTTAGCACGCGCTTTTAACCTCACCCTGTAAAACGGTTCTTTATGACATTTCCCCTCTCACCCGAAAAAATTTCTCAACTGGCGAAAGATTATCAACCGGAACTGACCGCCTTTGCCCAACAGCTCATCCAAACGCCCAGCCTGCCCGGCAACGAGCAGAAAATCGCGGCGGCAGTGCAGGCGAAAATGCACGCGCTGGGCTATGATGATGTGTTCACCGACAGTTACGGCAACGTCTTCGGGGTTATTAAAGGGGGTGCGGGCGCAAGTTTGATGTTCAACGGGCATTTGGATCATGTTGACCCGGGCGATGTGTCCGGTTGGGCGTATGACCCGTTTGGCGGCGAGGTGACGAACGGGATTTTATGGGGACGCGGCGCGGTGGACATGAAAGGACCGCTGGCGTGCATGGTTTTTGCGCCGGCGCTGGTACGGGCGGCGGGCGTTGTGCCCCCCGGCGATATTTTCGTCGCCGCGCCGGTGATGGAAGAAACGGGCGGCATCGGCAGCACATTTTTAGCCACCCACCTGCGCACCGACATGGCAATTGTGGGCGAACCGAGCCACAATACCCTGCGGCGCGGGCATCGCGGGCGGGTGGAACTGTGGGTCACCATCACCGGAAAATCCATCCACGCCAGCGTGCCGCATCTGGGCATCAACCCGCATTTCAGCCTGGCGGTATTCCTGCAAAAATTGCGCCAACTGCCGATGGCGGATGACGTCACCTTCGGCGGCTCAAACGTCGCCCCGACGCTCATCACCACCGACCAAGTCAGCCCGAATGTCACCCCCGGCGAAATCCGGCTGACGCTCGATTGGCGCAACATCCCCCCCGAATCACCGGCGGAAATTGTGGCGAAAGTGGAATCGCTGCTGGCGGAAAGCCTGCTCGACGGCGCGAGTGGGTCGGTGGCGCTGGCAACGCGCCCCTTCACCACCTACACCGGCATCACCATCGAGCAATCGGCGGTGTTCCCCTCGTTTGAATTGGCGGAAAATCATCCGCTGGTGAGACAGGCGCACCAAACCCTCTCCGCCGCACTGATGGCGGATGTGCCGGTGGATGTGTGGCAATTCGCCACCGACGGCGGGCATCTGATGGCGGCGGGCATCCCGACGCTGGGGTTCGGTCCCGGCGATGAAACGCTGGCGCACACCAACCGCGAGCATATCGCCATCGCCGATATGGTGACGGCGCTGCGCGGCTACATCGCCCTTGCCCTCACCGACTGGGCGAGCGCCCTTCACGCCGCAAAATAATCTACCAACGCTTCCTGCCACGGACGCATGGTAATCCCCAATGCCGCCGCGCAATTATTCTGCAACGGCGCATATTTCGGCGGGGTGGACGCCCGCTCAAACGCATCGCTGGTGATGGGCTGCACCGGAATATCCCCGCGCCCGCTCAGCCGCAAAATTTCCCGCGCAAACTCAAATCTGGAACAAATCCCCGCATTGGTCAGATGATATGTGCCGTAATGGTCGGTTGCCACCAGTTTTTTCAGCGCGGCGACCAAATCGGGCACATATGTCGGCGAGCTGATTTCATCGGTGACCACCTTCAACGCCCCCCGTTCATCGGCGGCACGGATAATTTTTGCGGGGAACATATTGCTGTTCGGGGCGAAAGCCCATGCAATCCGCACAATGTACAGTTTTTGCGCCAACCGCGCGGCAATCTGCTCGCCCGCCAATTTTGACGCGGCATAAGGATTGATGGGGTTGGTGGGGGCAAATTCATGGTACGGGTCGGTTGCCGTGCCGTCGAAAACCTCATTGGTGGAAATATACAGCATCGCCGCGCCGGTGCGCTGTGCCGCCAGCGCGACATTCTGCGTGCCGAAGGCGTTCACGTGATACGCGAGTCGCGGGTTGCGGGCGCAGGCGTCCACATTGGTCAACGCCGCCGGATGGAGAATCAAATCGGGGGCAAAATCGGCGAATTGCGCCACGGTTTCCGGGTTGGTGATGTCGTGTTCGGGCAAATCCACCAAAAACAGCTCATGCTCGGCAAAGGCTTTTTGCAATGCCGCCCCCACCTGCCCTTTGTATCCGGTAATGATGATTTTCATGCGTTACCCTCCGTGTTTTTTGTTGCTTGCGCCACTTTTTTTTGCTGATGTTTCAGATAAAGATATTGTATGCCGATGTACAGCCCCGCCATAATGGGTGGCAGCACCACCCCGATGATAGCCGTCCAGCGGACTTGCCACAGGCTCGTTAAATATGAAAACAGCACCCCCACATCGGGAAAAATCCAATCCACCGTTGCGCCCACCCGCCAAAAACCGGACAGCACCGTCACCCCAAACCCGACAACCGCCCACCACGTCACTTCATACCCGCTCAACATCATTTCCTGCCAGGTGAACGTTTGGCGGCGCAACAAAGCCAGCACCGCCAACACCAGCATCCCCGCGAAAACAGCCGCCGCAATCAAGCCGATTAATGTCTGCTCAAACGCCGGAAGATTTTCGATGACACTGAGCGAGTACGGCAGTTTCAACGCGCGATACAGTCCATGATAAACCACCACCGTCACCCCCGCCGCGATGCCGGCTTCCGCCCACAAAATGCTTCGACGCCACAAAACTCCGGCGACCACCAGCAGCAAAATCGCCGACGCAATCGCCATCCGGGGGCGACGCTCCGAGCGCAAGCGGGCATTAATCGCGGTCTGAATGGCGGCATCAGCCTGCGAGACGATGAGTTTCGCCAGTTGCGCCGTGCCCGAAAAATTTCCATCCTGATAAAATTGTTTCAGTTTTTTCAGATTTTCCGGGGGGGAAAATGTGCCGCCAATGGCGGTGATATAATTTTCCGCCAGAGAAACCCGTTGCTGCGCCAGCGACATCCACACCGCGGCGGAATCGGCGGGGGAAAGCGCCAGCATTTCCAGCAACGGTGTGCCCGTATTGGCAGACGGAAAGCGCGTGCCGAGCAGTGCGGCAATGGTGGGCGCAATATCCCGCTGCGCGGCGGGGCTGTATTTTCCGGGCGATACCCCCTGCCCCACCATTATCAGCGGCAGCGTGACCACTTCGGGGTCGTCGCCGCCGTGCCCGCCCTGCGCCAAATGCCCGTAATCGGCGGTGATGATGAGGGTGGTGGCGCTCAAATCGAGCATTTTGCGAAGCTGCTCCAACTGCCGGTCAACCATTTTCAGGGCGGTTTGATAGTCGTCCGTGTCCACGCCGGTCGCAGCGGCGGCATCAATCCGGCTGAACTGCGCCACAATCAACGAAATGGAAGGGTCGTCCACCCATTGCGCCACCTGCGCCATCACCTGCGCGTCGGCATCGGCGGCGGTAGCGGGGAAAAACGCGGTTTCCGCGGCGATGTCGGCGGGCAGAATATCCGCCCAACGGCGGTTGCCCGCAATCGCCACGCGCCGCGATTGCTCGGCGGCAGCGGCGAGGATGGTATCGGTGGCGGTTTGGCGCGTCAGCGCGTCAAACACATCGAAGAGCGGCGCATCGGTGAGTGCGGGCGACGTGCCGCCCAACAGCGCCACCCATGCGGGCAGGCGGTAGCTCGGCGGCTGGCTGATGATTTCGGTTTGAGCGCCGGTATTCTGCAATTGTTGCAGGGTCGGCATATCGGCATCCGTCCAAAAATAGTCGCTCAACCCGCTGAGAATCACCAGCACCACCCGCCGGCTCTGCGCCGGGGGCGCATCCGTCACCGGGGAAGCGGAAAATTCGGCGGGCGGACGGTACGCCTCCGCCGACGCAATCAGCGTTTGCTGCGCCCGGGGGATCGCCAGCGCAATTCCCAGCAACACTATCGGTATAAAAATAAGTTTGATGCTCTTTGATTTCATAAGATTCAATCGCCTGCAAAAAATATCGTTCCGGATTATACCAGCATAACGACATTTTGTCTTTTTCTGTGCATAAAAAGCAACGATTGACCTATTATCATCCTACAATTGTGGGCATATCCCCGATTTTTCCGGAACGGTATTTGCGATTTTGGCAATTAACGGTACTATAATCCTCTGGAGAAAAAGCGACGGAGGCAATTTCTTTGGGTTGCACGTCTACGTCACGACAGTGCACAGAAAGACATAATCATTATGGATATTATACAGTTAGAAAATAAATACAATGAATTGAAGCAAGCCTTTGATGCCGGACAGATGGATGCCGAAGCGTTTCAATCAGCGGTGGAAGGGTTGCAAACGCAGGATGATTACGGACGTTACTGGGTCATCGGCGCGGAAACCGGACAATGGTATTATTTTGATGGCGTTGAATGGACGCAAGCCGACCCCCGCGATGCCGATACGCTCCCCTTTGTGGACGAACATGGGACGTATTGGATGCTGGGGAAAGATACCAACGAATGGTACTACTTTGACGGCGAGCAATGGCAACGCCCTCAGCCCGATGCTCCGACGATGGACACCGGCAGCGATTTCGCGGCGGATGCCACCCAATATTATCAGGATGACATGGGTCGCTATTGGGCAAAAGGCGCGAAAACCGGGCAGTGGTATTTTTACGACGAAACCGGCTGGCATTTAGCCGATACCGCCGCCCCCACCGATGCCACCCCGGCGCTGCAAACGCCATCCACCCCGATGGCGCCGACGCAACAACCTGCCGCCGGCTTCCAGCCCATCCATCCCGCGCCGAGCTATCTGCAAAATCAGCAGCCGCCTGCCCCGCAACAACCGGCGCAACCACAGCCGGAATACACCCAACCGATGCAGCCGGTGCAACCCGCCGCACAAACGCCGCCGCCCGCAGAGCCGGTGCAACCCGCGCCGCAACCGCAACCGGAATACCCCTCGCAACCGGAACCGCAGCCGCCCGCCGACATGCAACCGGAAGCAAACGTCTGGTATTATTTTGACGGCGAACAATGGCTGCGCTATCAAGCCGAGCCGGAAGCCGCCCAACCCACGCCCGCCCAAGATGAATTGGAAGCGAATGTCTGGTATTATTTCGATGGCGAAACATGGTTGCGCTATCAGGATGCCGACCTGCCGCCGGAAGCGGAATTCCCCACCGAAGACGAAGAAGAATGGGCGGAAGACGATGAATTGTTCGATGATGAAGAAATCATCGACGTTGAAGACTTGGAAGAATATGTCGAAGTCGTAGAAATTGCGGAAGAAGACATCATCGACGAAGAAGAAACGCTCGTTGATGCGGAATTTGAAGTTGAAGTACTGACCCCCGCGCAGGAAAAAATGGCGGTCACCGCTCCGGTTCGCCCCGTGACCGATGAACCCGCCGCCGAAGCGCCCGCCGAAACGGCGGAAGCCGCTCGCCCGAAAACGCCGCCCGTCGCCCAAAAAGCAAAAGCGCCCGCCGCGCCGCCGAGATTCCGGGGCTACCCGCTGTGGGTGTGGACATCGCTCGGCGGGGTGGGCACGCTGGTGCTCGCCGCCTTCATCATTCTGGGCGCGCTGTTCGTTTTCAACAACCGCAATCAAGCCGTGGCGCTGCTTGAAACGCAGCAGACACCGACCCTGCCCGCCGCCGTGCCACCCACCACGCCCACCCCCGCACCGACCCCCACCGTGACCAGCACGCCGGAACCCACGGCGACGCAATTGCCGCTGGCGAATTACAGCAGCGGCTATTTCGGCGTGGCGTTTGATTATCCCGCCGGGTGGGTCTTCAAAGAAGATGACGATTTGGTCATTTTCGCGCCCAGCGCCCGCTCCCTCGACCGGACGGTGGTCAACGGTGCGGCACTGTGGATTTCCCTTTCCGCCAACAAAAATATCACCGATATGCTGGCGAATCAACTGGAAAAATTTTCGCCCATTTCCAACACGCTGGATGAAGGCGTGCTGAACATCGGACGGCAAACATGGACATCGGCGCAGGTGGAATTCAACGCCCCCGACATGGGCGGCGACGCCATCGCGCTGATTGCCTCCACCGTGAAAAACGATGCCGGCTATTCGCTGGTCGCCGTCGCGCCCAAAGCGGAATGGGACGCTTACAAACCGCTGTTTGAAATGGTGCTGAACAGTTTCACCTTCACCGGGCAATCGGTGGCGGAAGCGACGACCAGCACCCCGTCGGCGGGAACGCCCACCGCCGCCCCAAGCGCCACTGCGCCCGCAAAAGCGGCTGAACCGCTCGTTTACACCGTGCAATCGGGTGACACGCTCGGCGGCATTGCCGCGCAATTTGAAATCAGTCTGGCAGATTTGCTCAAAGCGAACAATCTGACGGAAAAATCAATCATTCGCGTCGACCAGGAACTCATCATCCCCCAACCGGGCGTGACTGTGGCAGCCGTCACCGCGACGCCCACACCGAAAGCCACCGCCACCCCGAAACCGAAAGCGACGGCAACGCCCAAAAAAGTAACGGCAACCCCGAAGGCGACTGCCACCGCGAAAGCGACCACCGTCGCCACAGAACCGGTCATCTATGAGGTGCAGGCAGGGGATACGCTGGGCGGCATTGCCGCGCGATTCGGCGTCAGCCTCGCCGCATTGCTCGATGCGAACAACCTGACGGAAGATTCCGTGCTGCAAATCGGACAGGAACTCATCATCCCGCAGGGCGGCGCAGCCGTAGCAACCGCCACACCCGCCGGCACACCTTCGGCGAGCAATACCCCAACCCCTGCCCCCACACCGACGCCCGCACCCGTCGCATCACTCAGCGGGCGCATCATCTATCCGGTGTACAGCCCTGAGCAGGGCAATTACAACATTTGGAGCATGAACGTTGACGGCTCCGGGCAACCGACCATCATCGTGGGCAGCGCCAGCCAACCCGCTATCAGCCGCGATGGGTCACTGTTGGCGTACCGCTCATGGGACCCGAACCGGCGCGGGGTGGCATTCATTGATTACGCCGGCGGACGGCAGGAATTGCTCACCAGCAATCTGGAGGATGCCCTACCCGCATGGTACAACGACGGCTCGGTGGTATTTGTGACCCGCCGCGAAAGCGACCGCGCACCGCGCCTGTATCAGGCGTTCCAGGGCGGCAATGGCGGCAATAGCCTGAACTTCAACGGGGATTACGTGGACACCCTGCCCGACAACCGGCTGGTGGCTCGCGGCTGTACGCCCGACGGCGACTGCGGCTTGTGGCTTCTGCCGCCCAATGCCAGCGCCGGGGTGAAAATCAGCCAGTTCACCAGCGACACCGCCCCCGCCGCCAGCCCGCAAGGCGGACGCATCGCCATTATGTCGAAAGAACGCGACAACGCCAACAACTGGGAAATCTGGACAATCAACGAAGATGGCTCCGACCCCGTCCGCATCACCGACAACCCCGCCATTGACGGGCTGCCCGCTTGGTCGCCGGATGGGCAATCCATCGCCTTTGTTTCCAACCGTGATGGCGTGTGGGCAATTTGGGTTGCCGGCGCAGACGGCGGCAACGTGCAAAAATTATTCGATATGCAGGGGTCGCCAGACGGCGTGGTGAAATTCGATGAGCAAAACTCGCGCGGGTGGCTCGAAGAGCGCATCACCTGGGCACCATAACTTTTTCACAACCTCAAAAAGACCGGAGGAATTTCTCTCCGGTCTTTTTTTGTGGGGTGATTTTTCACCCTTCCGGTAAAATTGTATAATAACCGTATCATCAAAAAACATCGTGAAATTATGGAACCGAACAGCTTGCGTCAACTAACTCAATACGCCATTGCCGGATTGCTGATTGTTGCGGGTGTCTGGCTGTTCATCACGCTTCAGCCGCTCATCAGCGCGTTGATTATTGCCGCGCTGCTGGCGTACATTCTGCACCCGCTGGTGAATTTACTCATCCGCAAAACCGGCATCAGCCACCGAGGGGCGGTGATTGTGGTGTATCTGCTCTTCCTGTTGGTGCTGATAGCCATTCCGGCAATCCTCACCCCCATCACCATTGCCCAAACGCGGGAATTCGCGCCCGATATTGACGCGCTGACCAAATGGCTGGAAACCCTGCCGACCATGCAATTTGTTTTTGCGGGATATACTTTTTCGCTCGACACCGTTTTTGCCGATTTAGAGGCATCCATCACCACCACGGCGGCGCAGGTTGCCACAAATTTGGGATTCGTGCTGGCAGATGTGACCACCAACCTGCTGTGGGTGCTGATTGTGCTGGTCTCGGTGTTCTATCTTTTGCGCGACAGCCATCGCCTGCTGGCGTGGATAAAAGCCTTCATCCCCGAACGCTATCATCCGCAAACCACCTATTTGCTACGGGAAATGGATATGGTCTGGGGCAGTTTCCTGCGCGGGCAACTGCTGCTGATGCTGATTGTGGGTGTTTTATCGTGGATTGGCACAATGGCGGTGGGGATGCCCGCCGCGTTCATCATCGGCATTATTGCGGGCGTGCTCGACATCATTCCGTCGCTGGGACCGACCTTCGCCGCCATCATCGCCATTGCCATTGCGCTCTTTGAGGGGTCAACTTACCTGCCGGTTTCCAACGTTGTTTTCGCGCTCATCATACTGATCATCTTTCTCATCATTCAACAGATTGAAAATATCTGGATTCGCCCCGCGCTGATGGGGCGACAATTGCGCCTGCATCCGGCAATCGTCTTCATCAGCGTTCTGACCAGTTTGGCACTATTCGGTATTTTGGTGACGCTCATCATCATCCCGGTGATGGCATCGTTGAGCGTGGTGGCGCGGTACATTCGCCAGCGCATGCACGGCATCGACCCCGCTCTGCCCCCTGACGATTAACCGCTGCCCCGCCGCAGGGGGATGATTTCCGCCTCAACTTTATCGGCATAAAACCGCAACACCCCCACCGTGCGCCTTTTTTTTAACGTTTCCGCCACTGCCCCCGGATTAAAAAAGAGCGTCCCGTTGAATTGCCGCACAAAAGCGCGATGGGTGTGCCCGAAAACGACCACATCTGCCGCGGGATAATCCCTTTTCAACCGATGCATGATGCGCTCATTCAGTGCGCCATCCGCGCCGGAAACAAACAGCGACGCCACCACCTGCGGGATTTTCAGAAGGAACCCCCATACCCCCCGCCGATGTCCATGCACCACCACCACCGACCGCCCCGCCAGCATGAGCGACACTTCATACGGCAAATTTCTGCCGCCCGAACTGCCATCGCTGATATGGAAATTCCCGCGCACCGCATGCACCGGCGCCAGCGCCCGCAAAGGCGACAAAAATTCGTCGCGGTCTACATCCCCCGCATGGAGAATGACATCCACACCGGCAAAAATTTCCGGTATTTCGGGGGGCAACGCAGCCATACGATAGGGTAAATGGGTGTCGGACAGCACACCGGCGGTCAATACTAATTCAGACATGCCGAAAATTATAGTGTTGTTCGCCGCTTCACGCAAAGCCCTCACGCCTCGCGCGTTTGACTCAATCACCGCCGCCGCTACAATTTCCATGCGGCAATAATGAACATCCCTCCCTCGCACATCGTATTATTGGCGAATCCGCATTTCACACACCGCGGATATTTTTGGGTATTGGAATCTCATATGGACAATCGTTTTTTGTTGAAAAACAACATCGCGCTGGCAACCTTAACCGCCCTTTTGGCGATAATCATCGCTTCAGCCGTGAGTAATTCCGGTTGGACGGAAGGCTTGTACATTGTATTTTGGACGGGGGTCGGGGTGGCGGTGATTGGCATCCTGCTCAGCCGCAGCATCCTGCCCACGCTCATCGCGCACCTGTTCAGCGCCATCATCGGCAGTGGATGGGCATTTTGGCTCACCAGCCGAATTTTGCCCCACGAATGGTCATGGAACACCCGCTGGGAAAATCTCATCACCCGCATCATCGAATGGTACAATATTGCCGCCAACGGCGGCGTGAGTTACGACAATCAAATGTTCATTCTGGAAATGAGCCTGATTGTGTGGCTGGCGGGCTATTTCACCATTTGGACGGTACTACGCCACAAGCAGGTTTGGGCGGCGCTCATCCCCGGCGGCACTGTGATGCTGATTGTGTTCCATTACGCCCCCGAAAACCTCACTTTTTACGTGCTGGCATATTTAATTGTCAGCATCCTGCTCGTCATCCGTTTCAGTTTGATGGAACAGGAACTTCACTGGAAAGCCAACCACGTTTTTTACCGCCCGGATATCCGGTACGATTTTTTCCGCAACGGATTGCTTTTTTCGGTGGTCATCTTGATTGCGGCATGGACCGCGCCCACCCTCTCCGCCACCCAAACCACCGAGCTGTTCAGCAACTTCGACCGCCAATGGCGCGGCGCTCAAAGCCAGTGGAATCGACTGTTCGCCAATCTGGATTATAAACCCGACCCCCTTTCCGCTGTGAACACCTTCAGCCAGAATTTGGAGCTGGGCGGTCCCCGGCAATTGACGGAAACGCCGATAATGCTGGTGCAATCGCCCGTCGGGCGCTACTGGCGCGCCGCCGTGTACGACACCTACGACGGCAACGGCTGGACGAGCCGGGACCAAAGTGAACTCACCTTCGGGGAAAATAACCCGAATGTGTCGCTGCCGTTTTTCAAAGCGCGCGTCACCGTGACCCAAACCTTCAAACTGTATCAGGGGGGCGCCACCGTGCTGTACGCACTGGCGAATCCCGTCACCGTGAGCCGCAACGCGCACGCCAAAGCGGCGGAAATCGCCCCCAAACAAATCGCAGATGCGCCGCAGAATTATTTTGCCGGGCGACGGCAACCGTGGTACTTCGAGGTCACCTACATCGAATCCGACCGCCGTTTGCGCGCGGAAGAACCGTATCAGGTGGTATCGCGGTATTCCGTGGCGACCAAAGCGCAATTGCAGAACGATACCGCCAAATATCCGGCATGGGTGCTGGAGCGATACACCCAACTCCCCGAAGGCATCCCGCAGCGGGTGTTTGATTTGGCGCAGAAAATCACCGCGGGGAAATCCACCCCCTTCGATAAAGCCTCTGCCATTGAAGCCTATTTGCGGGAAAATATTGCCTACAACGAAGGGATTCCATTCCCCCCCGCCGACCGCGATAAAGTGGATTATATTCTGTTTGATTTGAAAGAGGCTTATTGCGATTATTATGCCACGTCGATGATTGTGATGCTGCGCTCGCTGGGGATTCCGGCGCGATTAGCCGCCGGATACGCGCGCGGGCAGGTGGAAACGCTCGATAATCAGGAAACGGCATATCTGGTGAAAAATAAAGATGCGCACTCATGGGTGGAGGTCTTTTTCCCCACATACGGTTGGATTGAATTTGAGCCGACTGCGGCACAGCCGGTCATCGCCCGTTCAACCGGGCAAAATTCATCCGATGCGGCGAACCTTTCATCCAACACCCCCCCCGAAAACCCCGACCCCATTGACCGGGTGCGGGATGTGGATGCGGAAGGAAATCTTTCGCCCACGCCGGAACCGCCAATTGCGTGGCAGTTCGCGCTGCCATTCTGGGGAGACATCACCATCGCGGGCGAAACCGTGCGCGTGATTCGGGCGGGTATTTTCACCCTCGCGCTGCTCTCTCTGCTCTCGATGGGGGCGCTGTATCTGCGCCGTCTGGGCATACTGAATTTTGGCACAGCGCCGACACAATCATCCAAAAATTTACCGACGGTGAGCGCGATTTACGGGGCGATGGTGCGGCTCGCCGGGTGGATGGGCATAAAAAAACGCCCCTGGCAAACGGCGTATGAACATGCCTCGCAATTGAAGCGTACCGTCCCGGAGGCGCAATCTGAAATCGAATTAATCACCACTGAATTTGTGCGTCAGGTCTACAGCCCGCAACCCGAAGCCCGCCCCGACATTCGGCAATCGGTGGCGACGGCATGGGAGAATATCCGCCCCGTGCTTTTCCGCACCGTATTTGAAAACCGCAATCCGCTGCGAAGCGTATTTTCACGATTTCGATGGTAATTTAAAACGTGTCCGGCGCGTCTTTGGCGGTGGAAAAATGGATGAACGCCTCGGTGGCTTGAACCTGCGGCATCGCCTGCAATTGCGAAATGGTGTCCAGCAGGTGCTCGTTGTCTTTGCACGATATTTCCGCCAGCAAATCGAAATTCCCCGCGCCAATGACCAACCGAGTCACCTCATCATTGGCGGCAATCTCATCGGCAACCGCCCGGTGCTGCCCCCCCGCCAGCTTTATCCCGATGGACGCTCGCACCCGTTGGTCTGCCGTGAGCGGGTTCAAGCGGGCAACAATGCGAATCACACCGCTTTACACCATCCGATTGGTGCGGTCGCGCACGGTGCTGGGCGGCACACCAATTTCATCGGCGATTTTGGCAAGTGATTCCCGTCCGTTTTCCTGCAAAAAAGCGATGATCTTCTGGTCGATGGGGTCTAAATCATACAACCCGTAAATGGTCCGTTTAAAATCGGCTTTGAATATCATGTCAGTTATTCCCTTTCAGCGAAACCCATCTAAATATTACGCTGAAAAAGCGGCTTTGTCAACAACATTCCGCTTTTTTTGTGTTAGTCATGGGGTGTGATACCCATGCCTCTTCTTCAGGACATACCGGCAAGCCCCGCCCAATTCCACATCTGAAAACAAAAGCGCCCCGACGACAATCAGGGCGCTTTAAGGAGGGGAGGCAAACAACAACAAGAAAGGAGAAAGCTATTGTTTGTGAATTATTATACACAATTTTCGCGGGATGTCAAGTTTATTTGTGACTTTTATTTCAACCGCAGATTGGGAATGACATCCATCTCCAGCGCGCTGAAATCACCGCGCAGATACCGCCAGTGAGCCGCTGCGCCAATCATGGCGGCATTGTCGGTACACAGTGACAACGGGGGGAATCGCACCGGGCACCCCGCCCGCGCCGACATTTCCTGCCGCAGCGCCCCGTTTGCGCTGACGCCGCCCGCCAGTAATATTTCCTGCACCCCAAACGCATCTGCCGCCGCGCGCGTTTTTTGCACCAGCGCATCCACAATTGCCCATTGCACGCTGGCGGCAATATCCGCCACGGGCAAATTGCTCGCATCCGGTGCATTCTGCGCCACATCCGACGGGCGTTGCAGGTTTTTGCTGTATCGCTGCACCAGCCGCAACACCGCCGTTTTCAACCCCGAAAAGCTGAAATCATACGGGCGTTTGGTTTTGGCGCGCGGTAAATCGAATGCCCGCGCGTCGCCGCCGGCGGCAGCCCGCTGAATCGCCGGTCCGCCGGGATACCCCAACCCCAACAACCGCGCCACTTTATCGAACGCCTCTCCTGCCGCATCATCAATTGTGCGCCCCAAAATCCGATAATCGCCATGCCCGCGCATCAACACGATTTCGGTATGCCCCCCGGAGACAATCAGCACCAGCACGGGGAACACAATTTCCGGCGCGGCGTCATCCGTTGCCAGCCAATTGGAATACAAATGCCCTTCCAGATGATTCACCCCGATGAGCGGCAAATTTTGCGCCATCGCGATGCCTTTGGCGGCATTCACCCCCACCAGCAGACTGCCCGCCAAACCGGGTCCCCGCGTCACCGCAACGGCATCCAACGTCGAAAAATCGGTTTCCGCCTGCGCCAGCGCGTCACGAATGACGGTATCAATCGCCAAAATATGCTGGCGCGATGCCACCTCCGGGAACACGCCGCCATACCGGCGATGCAGTTCAATTTGCGAAGCGACAACATTCGATTTGATGTGCTGACCGTTTTTGATGACGGCGGCGGCGGTTTCATCACACGAGGATTCGATTGCGAGAATGGTTGTTTTCATCATAAATTATGGGTGCGCAAAAGCGCGTTAAATTCGCTCAAAATCATGGCGGTCGCGCCCCACACTTTATAGCCATGAATCAGCATATAGGGGATTTTTATCCGCCCCAATTGTGGATGCTCGCGCACTTCTGAATGGCGATTGTGCGGGTCTTGGATGACCGAGACGGGCACTTGCATAATTTCCGCCACTTCCCGCGCGTCCGGTCGGAAATGCGGGGCGGCGGTGCAATAGCCCACAAAAGGGTAGACCATAAAATTACTGGGTGGAATATATAATTGAGTCAGCGCGCCCAATACCGAAATTTGGTTCACCGGCACGCCCACTTCTTCCCACGTTTCACGGAGCGCAGTATTTTGAAATTGCTCGCCCGGCTCGCGCGCGCCCCCCGGCAGGGAAATCTGCCCGCTGTGCACGCCATTGTATTCAGGGCGACGGGTGAGCACAAAATGCAGCGCGTTGTTTCGCGGATACAGCAACAACAGCACCGCCCCCTCGCGGTAATGTTGCGGCATTTCCCGCAACCGCTCGGCGGGATAACGCCCCTCCGGCGACAAGGGCGCTTGCCCGTCTGCGCCGGGGAGGGGCTGCCGCAATGCCGCTTTTATTTTCTGAATATCGGTCACGGTCACAGTCATTTATCGCTCTCCCCGCACTTCCGCCGCCATTTGTTCAAAAAACGTCACCATAAATTGATGCCGTTGGCGGGCGATTTTTTTCGCCGCATCGGTGAGCAATTTGTCCTTCAAACGCACTAATTTTTTCTGATATTCCTGAAATGCGGTGTGGACACCTTCGTCATTTTCAGCCCACAGCCGCCCATTGTTATGCCCACTGAAGGCAAAAGCTCGCGCCACCCCCACCGCGCCGATGGAATCGAGCTTGTCGGCATCGTACAGAATTTTCGCCTCAATGGATTGCGGCGGCTTCTCCACCCGGAAACGATGCGTGGCAATGGCGTCGCTCACCGCGCGGGCAAATTCCGGCGGCGCATCCGCCAGAATTTCCAATGCTCGGCGCGCGCCCTCGGCAGCGTGGTCTTTCCCTGTGCGCGCCTGGTCAGCGCGGGCGATGTCATGCAACAAAACCGCCGTTTCCAGCACGTCAAGATTCACGTCCGGCTCCGATTGGGCAATCAGCCGGGCATTGGACAGCACCCGCAGGATGTGGTCGAAGTCGTGCGCTGT
Organism: Chloroflexota bacterium; assembly: GCA_024278725.1. Lineage (GTDB taxonomy): Bacteria > Chloroflexota > Anaerolineae > 4572-78 > 4572-78 > JANTHQ01. The sequence goes on along the minus strand of JAJRSQ010000383.1, from coordinate 1,744 downwards.
GTCATTTTCATAAAATTGCCGCGCCTGCGCGATGGAAACCACGGTCATTTCTTTTCTTCCCGGTTTTTCAGCAGACGATGCGCCTTAATGGCAATTTGTAAATTCACCCGTGTTTGCGGGTCGTTCAGCGAAACATCACAGATGGTTTCAATTTGTTTGATGCGGTATGCCAGCGTATTACGGTGGATGTGCAAATCGCGGGCGGTTTCGGCGGCATTGCCCCCGTAATCCAAAAAGACTTCCAGCGTGCGCAACAATTGCGCCCGCTCGGCGCGCTCTTCCGATGCCAGCTGTCGCACCCGGTCGGCGTAGCGGTTGCCGTTCCCCGCTTCGGCGGGCAGGTGGTACAGCCAGTGGAGAAAGCCGAGGTTCTCAAAAAAGAAGATTTTCTCCCCTGCCAAAAGTGTCAATCCGATTTCCAACGCTTCTTTCGCTTGCCGATAACTCTGCGCCAGATGCACCACTGTCTGCGCGGCATTGCCCACCCCCATTCGCAATTCAGGCAAAACATCCAGCAGTTCCGCCCCCATTTTCTGCACCGAAATTTTTTCGGGCAGAATCAAAATCAAATTGGAACCCAACGGCTGCAAAATTGCCCGTTTCGTGTATTTTCGCACCACCGGTCGAAGTTTATCCGTTAAGCGCAACGAGGGGAGCGTGCCCGCCGGTGGTTGCAGCAGCAACACCTGTTGCGGCTGATGCAAATCCAGCCCCAAACGTTTGGCTTTGTCCTCCAGCGCCAGCGTGTGCGGTTGGTCGCTCAACAATTGCGAAACCACATCGGCTTGCAGACGCGCTTCTGTCTGGCGGATGGCGTCCTCTTTCAACATAATCAACGCCGCGACAATCGCCTCGCGTTCAATCGTCATCGCATCGGATTCATCCAGCGGCACATCGGTGGCGATGAGCCACAGATAGCCGTACACCCGCCGCTCCACCACAATGGGCGAAACGATGCGCTCTTTGGTCATCCCGTGTTCCGGAAAAGCGCGAACTTTGGTCGGCTTCAAACTCTGATTCAGGCGGTCTAAAATTCCCCGCTCGCGTACAAACATGCGGATGAATTCAGGCGTGCCGCCGGTCTGAATGCTGACCTGCCGCGCTTGGTCAACTTCCCCAAATTCCGCCGAAGCGAGCACATTCAAATCGGGGTCTTCAATGGTCACCGAGCGGTTGACCAACTGCGCCAGCGTCTCCGCCAATTCCTGCAAACCCGCCCCTTCCAGCACCAATTGCACCAACGTTTGGTGAATGTGGTCGGAGCGTTTGAGCATGGTATATTGCTCGCTGATTAATTGTTCATGGATGATGCGGGTGATGTCAATGAAGCGCACCTGACTCGGAATGGTGATGACGGGGAAATTCCAACGGTTGGCGGTATCAATCATCACTTGCGGAATTTCCTGCAGGAATTTGCCGCCCACAGAGACAATCAGCCCGCTCATGCCGGCGTGCGCCATCTCGGTGATGAAAGTTTCCTGCGCCGCCGTTTCGCGGGGGATGCCCTGCCCGGTAGTGATGATGAGCTGTTGCCCGCCCCCCACCACCGACACCACATCAGGCAAGTCAACAATGTGCGACCATTCAACGTTATTGGTCAGCCCCGCATGCCCGGCGACAACTTTCGCCGTGGAAAAAATTGGATTCTCGAGTAATTTTTGTACGGTAAACATAGGCTTTTTGTGCATAACTCACAAATTTTCTGCTAGTATATTATGAATCGGAAATTTTAGCAATGTTTTTC
>JAJRSQ010000382.1 GCA_024278725.1 Chloroflexota bacterium | reverse complement strand
GTTTTCGGCATAGGCGCGGAGAAGAGAATATTCAGCGACGAAATCTCTTTCTCCGCTTCGGTGGGGATGAAATATGAATCGCCGAGTTTGAACGCCGATTGCAGGAGCGGCATGATTTCGGCGCGCGGGGTGCGGATGTTCCGGATGTCGTTCAATTGCGAAACGGGCAATCCCGCACCGGCGATATGTTCCAGATGGTGGCGTTTCATCACGCTGACCAGCACGATATTGAAGCCTGCCGTTTCCTGCACCGCGAATGCGACTTCTTCCAGAATGTTTGCCAGCGGCAAATTCGCGCGGAAGGCGCGATTGATGTTTGAGAGGCGCGCCAGTTGGTTGATGCGGGTGATGTTTTGCAACCGCTCGGTGACGCGAGCCTGAAACTCCCCCGCCTGCCGGTGGGCAATGGCGGCTTGGTCGGCGAGGGTTTGAATGTACGGCAATTGCTCGCCGGTGAAGCTGTCGAGCGCGTCGTCTGCCAGATACAGCACGCCGATGAGGGTGTCTGCCGGTTGGATGGGAACGACCATCTCGGCGCGATTGGCGGCGAGGATGAGCGGCTCTTGCGTTTCAATCACCCGGGCGATGGCGGGTAAATCCGCCAGCTCGTCGGTGGGGATGAGCGCGCCCACATGCGCGATGGGTTGCAGTGCGCCGTTTTCGCGGATGAGGATGGCGCAAAAAGAGGCGTTGGTTGCGGCGGAAGCTTCTTGGGCGATGACCTGCAAAATACTGTTGAGCGATAGCGTTTGATTCAGCGTTTGGTTGATGCGGCGCAAGCCGTTCAGCTCGCGGATGCGGCGGCTGAGTTGTGCCTCCGTCTGGTGCAATAGCTGCGCGTTTTCTTCGGCGGCATCGGCGAGGGCTTGCTGGGCTTCAAAGAGCGCCGCCGACATCATGTTGAAATCGTGCGCCAATTGTTCCAACTCGTCATCCGTGGAAACCTGAATGGTGTGGTCGAAGACGCCCCGGCTCAACCGGTTCATCCCCACCCGCAAGTTGTCAATCGGCGTGATGACATTCCGCATCACCGAGCGTATCGACAATGCCACCAGCACCACCGTGCCGACCATTATCACCACGGCAAATGCCGCCAGCAAATCCTCATAAGTGGACATCAGGTTGTGGGTGGCAAAATACACCGTCACACCCGCGCCCACCAAAGAGATGATCGCCAGCACAATTAATGGCAGATACAGTTTCTTTCCCAACCGACTTGAGGGTTGGAACAGTGATTTGTCCATACGCTCCCTTGAGGAAATCTCGCCAATTAGGCGGGACACCCCGGTCTTCTGCGGCGAATATCTGCCGCGACTTCCGTGATTTCTCTAATGTCGGAAAAAGGTCCTTCCGAGCCTGATAACGCCGCCACCGAGAGTGACATGAACGGCGATTCTTTCACGTTCCCGTGTCCATCGGTATAAACGACTTTCCCTTCCTGCCGCGCGGTGAACGGGTAAAATACCTGCACTTCTTCCGCAAACCGCCGGGTGATTTCCCGGCAGAGCGTGCCCGCCAAATCGGGCGCGGTGACCAGCAGAAAGTCATTGCTGCCGGCGTGCCCGATGAAATCATTGAGCGTGCCGTGTTTTTCCACCGCTTCCGTGATGACGGTTGCCACAAAACGCAAAACATCATCCAGCGCCACAATGCCCTGAATTTCCTTGAAGGCGTCAATATGGTTGATGCCGATGTACAGCAGCGTCCAATCATCCCGGTTTTTGATGATTTTCAAATGCTCTTCGATGAGTTTTCCGCTGGGCAAGCTGGTGGTCGGGTTGGTCAGATTTTCGTATGTGGCGCGCCGAATCGCCCCCTGCACCCGCAACTTCAACTCCTCAATATCAAACGGTTTGGTGATGTAATCGTCAGCGCCCAGTTCCAACCCTTTGATTTTGTCGCTTCGTTCATCTTTTTGGGTCAGAAAGATGATGGGAATGTGTTTGGTGCGCAAGCTGCCGCGCAATTCCCGGCAAACGGTGTACCCGTCAATATCGGGGAGGTTGATGTCAAGCACGACGACGTTGGGCATTTTTTGGGCGCAGGTGTCAATGGCGTCTCGCCCGCGCATTTCCGCCAGCACATCGTACCCCTGAGATGTGAAATAGATTTTCAGCATTTTTGAAATATCGGGATCGTCTTCCACCACCAAAATTCTGCCGTTGCTCATAAGCTACCTCCAGCCATTGCGTTGGGTTAAAATTGAAGGATCAATATGTTGTTTGATAATATCTATCGCTTCCGAAGTGACGGGACGTTCAAAACTGCGAAACCCGCCCAGCCGAAACCCGTGTTTTTTTGCCAGCGCGGCGATTTCCTGCACCTGCGCCAGCGAAATTTCTTTGCCGAGCGTGAAATTCTCGTAACGCCGTTCCAGCGCGAGAATCATCGTTTCCGCCATGCAGGCGAATGCCATTCGCGGGGGGAAACCGAAGTTGAAATTGAATTGCACCTCGCCGGGGACTGCCACCATCCCCCCCTCGATGACCAGCACATCGTTGCGCTGTTCCACCACCCGCCGCGAGACATCGCGCGGGCGCGCCACATCGCACACCACCGCCCCCGATTTCAGGTGTTCCGGCTCGATGATGCTGTCCACCGCGCTGCTGACGGTGATGACGACATCCGCTTTTTTCAGCGCATCCATGCGGGTGTCGATGTGAACGGCGGGACATCCGGCACGCTCTACCAGATATTTTACCTCATTTAAACGATTTTCACTACGTCCGATTAAAATTATTTCCGCCACGTCCGGGGCGAGCAGTTGGGCGCACACGTTGCCGATGGCACCCGCCGCGCCGACCACGGCGGCGGTGGCGCGGGACAATCGAATGTCCAGCCGTTGCGCCGCCGCTTTAACCGCATCAATTGCCACTGCCACGGTGTAACTGTCGCCGGTGGTGACGGGGATGTCCAATTGTTGGGCAATGGTGATGCCCGCATCCCCCACCACCGAAGTGAACGCCCCCAGCCCCAGAATTTTCGCGCCATGTTTTTGCGCCAGCTTGCCCGTTTGGACAATTTTTCGGTAGACGGTTTGGGGCGGCAGGCTCAACATCCGTTGGGGCGTGAACGGACACGCCACAAACCAGCCCTCAATTTCATTGTGGGCGCTTTTTACGCCGGTGATGTGAGAAATATATACCGGCGGAAAAAAGCGGGAAAGAAAATGAATGGCGGGGGTGGGCAGAAGTTTCCCCAAAAGCGGGAATTTTCGCTGAACATCTCGTTTGGGGTTGATGGGGTGAATGATAAATGCAAAATTATCCAGAACAAGCCTCCGGTATCACCAGTTAATCATCATAGGGGTGATAGAGTGGCACGTGTTGTTGGTTGGGGTAGCGGTGATGGTCGCTGTCTTCATAGCGCACATTTTTGCGGATGATTTGACGGTCGTCTTTGGCAAACAGCACCACATCCGATTCGATGGTGCGCGCGGGGAAGATGATATGCCCCGACCCGATGCGGCAATTGTGCCCCACGCATCCCCCCAGCACGGGTTGCCGCACATCTTCCAGCGCATTGCCGTGGCGGGTTCTTATCGGTTTGTTCAGCAGGTTGAAATCGGTGAAGGTATTGCCCGCGCCGATGAACGTATTTCTGCCAATGACACACATTTGCAGACATGCGTTTTGCGCCACCATTGCATTTTCCATGAGCGTGGTCATGAACAGCGACGCGCGGAAGGGCAAAAAAGAGCCGCTGCCCACCACGCTGACCATCAACTGACACCCCTGCGAAATATTCACATTGTCGCCGATGACGCAGGCGTTCACCACGCTCCCCGCGCCAATGGTCACATTATCGCCGATGATGGTGGGTCCTTGAACGATGGCGGCGGGGTCGATTTGGCAGTTTTTGCCCACCTGCACCATCGCCGATGATTCTAAGAATTGTTTCCGCTCTAACAACGAACGGACAAAGATTTTCAGCATGAACGGCAAGCTGGTGTCGAGCTTATTTTCGATGCGCACCCCTCTGGAATAAATTCCGAATGCGGTGTTCGCCAAAAAAATATGTACCCAATTTTCGATAGACAAAAACGAGCGTTGCGGAACCTGATACACCAAATCGCCCTTTTCGGAAGCCATATAAGTGGGGATATGATAATAACCGATTTCCCGCGGCAGCGTATCCACCGCCAGCGGCTCAACTTTTTCCGCCTCCAGCGCCGAATACCCGCGCGGAAAATAGAATAAATCCGCCACATACACATCGCCCTGCGCGCGAATTCCGGATTGGAGCGGCAGGGCGTGGCTGACGATGGCTTTGTCATCCTTTTTGAAGGCGATTTGAGAAGGCGTCTTGCGGGCGGTGGCGGCGTTGATGAAGGCTTCAAAAAGGGCATCATCAAAAAACAGGTTATCTTTATAGACGATGGTCTCTTCCGTGGTGGTGTCGAGCTGGTCGCCCGCGCGATATTCCTGCTCCCGGTGGCAGTAGGGCGCCAAAATATCCCGGTGATGAAGCCACAGGGGCTTATCGAGAATCCGCAATTCACGCGCGGGTTCGTTGAATGGTGAAATATGGGAAGTGACTTTAATTATAAATTTAATCATAGATCACGGTACAGAAATTGCATAAGGTGATGATGGAAGGTCTCCGGTTCATCCAGCATGGGGAAGTGACCGGAGCCGGGCAGACGGACGATGTGCGGATTGGCGGCGTGCGTTTCGAGCGTGTCGGCTTGATTGGGGTTGACGATGATGTCATTTGCGCCATACATACCCATAATCGGCACGGAAATATCATGGATGCGGGACGTTAAATCGGTGTGGTGCAGCGAGCGAATGCTGGAGAAGAATGAATCGAGAGTGGTGTCGGACACATCACGGGTGACCATGCTGAACCAGCGCTCGGATTCTTTGGTGGCGCGCAGGGAAAAGAGTTTCAAAAAGGTGTTCAGCGCGAAGGGAATTTGCCACAGCATCCGCGCAATCCACGGGGTGCCGGCAAGTTTGAGCCAGAAACTGAGCGATGTGCCATTGACGGGCGAGCCAATCACCGCCACTTGTTTGACGCGCTGCGGATGCGCCAGCGCCAGACTCAGCGCCACCGTGCCCCCCATCGAATGCCCGATGATGGGCGCGGCTTCAATGCCCATACGGTCCATAAACTGGTTCACCAGCTCGACGAAATCCGCCATCAAAAAACTGTTGCGGCGTTTGCCGGAATCTCCGAAGCCCCAAAAATCGAGGGCGTAGGCGCGATAATTGCTCTGCAATTGCGCCATCGTTTCTGCCCAATATCCCCACGACCCCAACCAGCCGTGCAATAAAAGGACGGGGCGTCCGCGCCCGGAAACTTCGTAATGAACGACGCCCTGGTCTGTAACGATTGAACTCATTGATTGGTCTCGATGCTTGGTTTATTTTTCCAGTACCCGCCGTATTTGCCGGATGGCGCGGCTGGTGAGCCGCCGATACGGATGTCTGCCGGCAGGCATGGTAATTGACAACAGTAACCGTTCTTCCTGAACGGAAAAGTACCGGATGACGATTTGGTCGCCGCGTTCATTGCGGGAGGTGATTTCCAACGGCGCTTGATGGGCGCGTTCAACCAAGTCTTTGATGGCGGCGGCAACGGCGGCGATGAGGGTGGTGTGCGCGTTTCCGGCGGTGGCAAAGGGCAAGCCTTCTTTTGAGGCGACCACGGCGCTGGTGAAGCCGCCGTCGGTTATCAACGCTTCTAAAATCGCTTCTATGTCGTTTTGGCGTGAATGCCCGCGCTGCGCCATAATACCACGTCTCAAATCCGGCTACATTTCTTCCATATTTTCTATGATGGAGTAGAGTAATTCCAATAGCACCTGTTTCACACTATTTTTATCGGTGGAAACACAGGGTAAAACTTTAACGCTTTTATCAATCTTCAACGCGATGCGCAAATCTTCCGGACTCCATGCATCGGGTAAATCTTGTTTGTTGGCGGCAACGATGTAGGGCGTTTCCGCGTACCCCCGGAAGATTTCCAG
>JAJRSQ010000381.1 GCA_024278725.1 Chloroflexota bacterium | reverse complement strand
TGTGTCGGCGCTGACGCAATTGAATTTGGACAATCACAACCGGGTTCCCACCACCGATACCCGTTTGCTGCGGCGCATCGTGCGCGACGCGACCTATCGGGGCTATACCGCCACCGATACGATTTTGCGCTGGCCCAAAGTTCGGCGCGGCGAGCATACGTGGATTTTCCCGTTTCAGGAGAATGCCAACGTGCTGTTCAATTCGGCGCTGTTGTATGAGCTGCTGGTGCTGAAACCGCTGGCGGAGCCGTTGCTGTTGCAGGTGGAACCGGGCAAGCCGGCGCATCGGGAGGCGAAACGGTTGCTCTCATTTTTGCAGTGGTTTGAAACGCTCAAAAGCACGGACATCATTCCCGATAATTCCATTTTGCGGGAATTCATCGGCGGCTCAATTCTGCGCGATTATACCCCGTAACGGGGCGGAGGGGTCATTTCATCTGCGCCGCTGCTTCTGTCGGCGCGAGCGCCGGTTGCGCGGGTTTGTCCCGGGGTTCCACTTTGCGGAACTGCGCCGATACCGTGTGCCAGCGTTTCAACAGCCGAGCCGCGTGGAAGCTCCCCGTTTTTTGCACGTGGGCGCGAATCAACGCTGCCACCTGTTGCGCATCGGCGGGCGAGAGGGGAAGGATGTCCACCATATCGCCGTTGATTTTTGCCGGTAAATCGCCGTCGGGGTCGAACACAAAAGCCGTGCCGCCGCTCATCCCCGCGCCGAAATTAAGCCCCACCGCGCCGAGCACCACCACCGTGCCGCCGGTCATATATTCGCACCCGTGGTTGCCCACCCCTTCCACCACGGCGACTGCGCCGCTGTTCCGCACCGCGAACCGCTCGCCCGCTTGCCCGGCGGCGAACAGATGCCCGCCCGTCGCACCGTACAGCGCGGTGTTCCCCAAAATGGTATTTTCATGGGATGCGAACGGGGATTCCGGCGGCGGGGTCAGAATGATTTCCCCGCCGGTCATCCCTTTGCCCACATAATCATTCGCTTCGCCGATGACCGTCAGATGCATGCCGGGCACGGTGAACGCGCCGAAACTCTGTCCCGCGCTCCCTTCAAAGACGAAATGAAGTTTGTTTTCGGGCAAACCCGCTTCGCCGAAACGCGCCGCAATTGCCCCCGCCAGCGTCGCGCCGACGCTCCGGTCGGTGTTGTGGATTTTCATGCGGTGAGTGATGATGTTCCCGTTGTTCAGCGCGGGGCGGGCAACTTCCAGCAAATGCCAGTTCAACGGGGTGACCGAAAAAATATCATTCGACGGCAAAATATTGCGGCGGGGGAGAATCCCGGCTTCGTCCGGCGTTGCCGTCAGGGGGGATAAATCGAGTTCCGGCAAATCGGTTTGCGCCAGCAAATCCACCCGTCCGATGATGTTTTTCAAACTGCGATAGCCCATCTGCGCCAGCAATTCGCGCACTTCTTCCGCAATGAAGGTGAAATAAGCGATGACCCGCTCCGGGTCGCCGGGGAATTTCGCCCGCAGATTGGCTTTTTGGGTGGCAATGCCGACCGGGCAGGTGTTGCTTTGGCAGGCGCGCGCCATCACGCACCCCTCGGCGACGAGCGCACCGGTGCCGAAGGAATATTCATCCGCGCCGAGCAGCGCCGCCATCAGCACATCATGCCCCGTTTTCATACCGCCATCCACCCGGATGCGCACCCGGTCGCGCAGGTCGTTGGCGATGAGCGTCTGCTGCGCTTCCGCCAGCCCCACCTCAAACGGCAGACCGGCGTGTTTCATGCTGCTGAGCGGCGATGCCCCCGTGCCGCCATCCGCGCCGCTGATGTGCACCACATCCGCACCCCCCTTCACCACGCCCGCCGCAACCGTGCCGACGCCGCTTTCCGCCACCAGTTTCACCGAAATTGCCGCCATCGGATTAATCTGTTTCAGGTCAAAAATCAATTGCGCCAAATCTTCGATGCTGTAAATATCGTGATGCGGCGGCGGCGAAATCAGCCCAACCCCCGGTGTGCTGTGGCGCAGGGCGGCAATCTCCACCGACACTTTATGCCCCGGCAGGTGTCCCCCTTCGCCCGGTTTTGACCCCTGCGCCATTTTTATCTGCAACTCCCGCGCCGACATCAGATAGGCGGGCGTCACCCCAAACCGCCCCGATGCAATCTGTTTGATGGCGCTGTTGGCGTCCGTCCCGAAACGGTCTGCCCCTTCGCCCCCCTCGCCGCTGTTGCTCATCCCGCCGATGCGGTTCATGGCGATGGCGAGCGTGCGGTGTGCCTCCGCGCTGATGGCGCCGTGGCTGATGGCGGCGGTGGAAAAACGGCGCAGGATTTCGCTCGCCGGCTCCACCATTTCCAACGGAATGGGCGAGCGGTCTGACGTGACGGACAGCCCGTCAATGGGCGAAGTGGCGTTTTTTTGCTCGCCGGTTTGCCGGGTCAGGTTGGAAAATCGTTTGAAATCGGCGTATTGTTTTGAGGTGACGGCTTTGTGCAGCGCCTTGATGACCATCGGATTGTAGCTGTGAAATTCGCCGCCCCGTTTGAATTTGAACAACCCGGGGCTGTCGATTTTCGATGCGCCGGGGGAAAACGCTCGCCGATGCCAGCGCAAAACGGTTTCCGCCAAATCTGCCAGCGACGCCCCGCCGAAACGGGACGGCGTGCCGACCAAACAGAGGTCAATCACATCCTGCCCCAGCCCGATGGCTTCAAAAATTTGCGCGCCGCAATAGCTGTCGAGAGTGGAGATGCCCATTTTCGACATGATTTTGAGCAACCCTTTTTCCAGCGCGCGGGTGACATTTTCCATCGCCGTTTGCGCCGAAATGCCCCGCAGCTTGCCGGTCTCCGCCAACTTCGCCGCCGATGCCAGCGCGCCGTAGGGGTGGATTGCCTCCGCGCCGTAGCCCACCAGCGTCGCAAAATGATGCACGTCGCGCACTTCGCCCGTTTCCACCACAATGCTGACCAATGAACGCAGTCCCGTTTTTATCAGATGATGATGCACCGCGCCAACCGCCAGCAGAATGGGGATGGGCGCGGTTTCGGGGTCAAGATGCCGGTCGGAGATGAGCAAAATGGTCGCCCGCGCGTTGCCCGCGTTGACGGCGGCTTCTGCCCGTTGCACCAGTTTTTCCAGCGCCGATTTCATCCCGGCGGGACCGGCAGCGCATGCAAAGGTTGCCGCAAGTTCCGCGCAATGGAAATCGGGATGGGTCAGATGGAGCATGCGCAGCGCGTTCAGCTCATCGGCTTGCAGCACCGGGCTGTTCAGCAGAATTTGCGCCGCCCGATTCGCCCCGTCGTGCAGGATATTTTCACGCCGTCCCAGCATCATCTTCAGCGACATGCCCGCTTTTTCCCGCAGGGGGTCGATGGGCGGATTGGTGACCTGCGCGAAACGCTGTTTGAGATAATGATGCACCGGGCGCTGCACCCACGACAGCAGGGCGATGGGGGTGTCGTCACCCATCGAGCCAATCGGTTCCGCGCCGGTGGACGCCATCGGGCGGAGTACCACCGTCAACTCTTCGGCGGTATATCCAAAAGCGGATTGATAGGTTTCCAGCGGAAAACCGGGGTCAATATTCCCCCGATTCGGCTGGGGAATGAGCGTTTCGGGGAGGGGGAGCAGGATTTCATCGAGCCATGCCCCGTAATCTGCCGTCCGCGCCAGTTTGTTTTTGATGTCGGTATTCGTGTAGATGGTGCGGGTGGCGGTGTCGAGCACCAGCATTTCGCCCGGACCGAGCCGCCCTTTTTTGATGATTTTTTCGGGGGGCAGATGGACGAATCCCGCTTCCGAACCAGCGACCAGCAGCCCGTCATCGGTTTGCTGGAAACGGATGGGGCGCAAGCCGTTGCGGTCAAGGGTGATGCCGACAGTCTGCCCGTCGCTGAAGACCAGCGCGGCGGGACCGTCCCACGGTTCCATCAGGCTGGCATGGTAGGCGTAAAAATCGCGGCGCGGGCGATGTGCGGGGGTATCGGGGAGGGTTTCCCACGCTTCCGGCGCGAGCATCGCCACTGCGTGCGGCAGACTGCGCCCGGACTGCACCAACAGTTCCAGCACGTTATCCAGCATGGCGGAATCGCTGCCGGAAGCGTCAATCACCGGCTTCAGCGCGTCAATCTGTTCCCCCCACACCGGCGACGCCAAATTCGCTTCGCGGGCGCGCATCCAGTTGATGTTGCCCTGAATGGTATTGATTTCCCCATTGTGGCACAGCATACGGAAGGGTTGAGCGCGATGCCATGCCGGGAAGGTATTGGTGCTGTATCGCTGATGAAAAGTTGCCAGCCCCACCTGAAAACGGTAGTTGCTCAAATCGGTGTAAAATCGCCCCAGCGCGTCGCCGAGCAGCAGCCCTTTGTAAACGATGGTGCGCCCGGAAAACGAACACACGTACAGGTCGGCGTTGGCGGCGCGCGCTTCTTTTTCGATGATACGGCGCGCCAGATAGAGTTTCCGTTCAAATTCGGCGGGGGAAATGCCGTCATCGGCGGGGGCGACGATTGCCTGAATGATGGTCGGTTTGGTGGCGTCAGCCTGCGGTCCGAGCGCGCG